>JBEAQA010000138.1:0-4131 GCA_041164105.1 Bacteroidota bacterium
AGTACGACAACCTGAGCAACCGCCAAGCCCACTACGAGACAACGGGGCCTGAGATTTGGGAGCAAACCCAGGGCCGCATCACCCACTTCGTGGTCGGCGTGGGCACGGGCGGAACCATTTCGGGCGTGGCCCAGTACCTCAAAGAGAAGAACCCGAACATTCAAATTTGGGGCATCGACACCTACGGTTCCGTGTTTAAGAAGTACCACGAAACCGGCGAATTTGACACCCAAGAAATCTACGGATACATCACCGAGGGGATTGGCGAAGACATTTTGCCGAAAAACGTGGATTTCAGTTTGATTGACCGCTTCGAAAAGGTCACGGACCGCGACGGCGCCTTGGCCGCGCGCGAACTTGCCCGTCGCGAAGGCTTGCTCTTGGGGTATTCCTGCGGTTCCGCGTTTCAGGGACTGCGCCAGCTCAAGCACCTGCTGCCGGCCGATGCCGTGACCGTCGTGCTGTTCCACGACCACGGAAGCCGCTACGTCGGCAAGATCTACAACGACGACTGGATGCGCGAGCGCGGATTCCTTCGCGAGGAATGGAAGACCTTGGGCGATGCCGTGCAGGGTCGGGCTGCCCGTCCGCTGGTGACCATCTTCCCCGAGGAGCCGATCAATAACGCCATTGTGCAGTTCAAACGCTTCGGAATCAGCCAACTCCCTGTACACGACGGCCAGAGCTATGTCGGCAGTTTGACCGAATCGCACGTGATTACCGCCCTGACTTCGGGCGACGGCGGAATCGAGCAACTGGTGCGCACGGTGATGGGCGCCCCCTTCCCTTGCCTGCCGAGTTCGGCCAGCTTGCTGGACGGAGTCAAGGCCATGGGAAGCCAGTTCAACGCACTGATTGTGCAGTCCGCGGACGGCGACCACATTGTGAGCAAGCACGACCTGCTGGCGCAGTTAGCGTAAACGAGCAGCGAGCTGCTGGTTGCTAGTTGCTGGTTATTGATTTTTTTGTACTTTTGCAGCCCTAATCTTAACAACTGGGTTTAGGACCCTTCTAAAACGTTAACTAAAATGGCAACACGCATCCGCCTCCAACGCCACGGCCGCAAAGGTCGTCCCATCTTCACCATCGTAGTAGCTGACAGCCGCGCCAAGCGCGACGGTAAGTTCATCGAGGACTTGGGCCAGTACAATCCGAACACCAACCCCGCCACGATCGACCTCAACTTTGAGCGCGCTCTGGAGTGGATGATGAACGGTGCGGAGCCGACCAACACGGCCCGCGCTATTCTTTCGTACAAAGGCATTTTGATGAAGAAGCACCTGCTTGAGGGTGTTAAGAAAGGCGCCCTGACGATGGAGCAAGTCGAAGAGCGCTTCACGAAGTGGCTCAACGACAAGCAAGCCCAAGTCGACGGCAAGATCACCAACTTGACGAGCTCGGCCGACAAAGCCAAAGCCGACCGCCTGAAGGCCGAAGCCGAAGCCAACGCCAAGAAGGCCGAAGCGGTTGCTGCCAAGTACGCTGTGGTTGAAGAAGCTCCGGCTGAAGAGGTTACCGAAGAGGCTCCCGCCGCCGAAGTTGCAGAAGAAGCTGAAGTAGCTGCTGCGACCGAAGAAGCTCCTGCCGCTGAGGCTTCTGAAGAGGCTCCCGCAGCCGACGCCGAATAATTTGATCCGACGTGGAGGGCTACTTCCAGGTCGGCTACGTGCGCAAAAAGCACGGATTTAAAGGAGACGTTGTTGTGCGGTTGACCGCCGACGACCCCACCCCATACCAGGGCCTTGACGCGTACTTCGTGGAAGATCGCGGCAAGGCCCTTCCCTTTTTCGTGGCATCCGCCCGACCGGTGAACGCCGAAGAATCCATTGTACGCTTTGAGGGCGTCGACGGGGAACTCGAAGCCCAAAGCATGGTGGGCCGCGGGCTTTGGCTTCCGGAGGCTTTGCTGCCCGAACTCAACGAGGACCAGTTTTACTACCACGAACTGCCGGGGTTCCGCGTGGTCAACCCCGGGGTAACGGCCGCCATGACACTTGTGCAGGTGGTCGAGTACCCTGCCCAGGACTTGTTCGAAATAAAAATGGACGGAAAGGACCAGCACGTGCTGATTCCCGTCATCGACCCGTTTATCGAACGGGTCGACAAAGCGGCGAAGGTCATCCACCTTCGCGCCCCCGAAGAGCTTTACAGCCTCTGAATCCGCTCGTCAAAGCGAATTCCGCGCTCGCCCAATTCCGCCAAAATGGGCTCGTAGAGCGACGGAATCGTAGGCATCAGCACGCCGCGTTCCGGAATCAGGTCCAGAGCCACCAGGCGCGTGGCCATCGCCACGGGCCAGCCCACGGTATAGGCCATGGCGGTGACGTCGGTGCTTCGGCCCTTGGCCACCAGCGACGACTGCATGCGGTGGTTCACGCCGTCGAGGCGGTACTCGATGCGGTGAATCATGGCCAGCATGTCGGTGTCGGCGTCGGTCAGCGTCCACTTTTTCATCAAAATGTGCTGCAAAACCTGGGCTGGCGTGCCTTCTTGCAGACCTACGGGCTCGTCGGTGAACAGCCCGAGCCATTCAAATTTTTCCATCAGGTCGGAATCCTGACTTATCCCCATGTAGTGCATCAGCTTGAGCTCCACGCTGTCTGAGGCATGGTACGCCAAGAACGTATTGAGAAAGTCCCGGTGGGTCATTTGGTCCACGCGCTCCAAGGGGTAGCTGTCGTCGGTGGCGCCCAACTTGACGAACACGTCCCAAGCGCGGCAAAATCCGGGGCGGCGCAGGGTTCCGCGGTACATCGTGCCAATACCGTCCAAGCCGTAGGCCGATTGGTACTTGAGCGAATCGCGGTTGGCATAGCCTTCAAAGCGGCCGTAGCCCGGAATCTCTAAAAATTCCGTGCGGCGGAACACCTGGTGGTAGGGAATGTGCTTGTACTTGCCCTCTTGAATGAAGTGCACGGCACCGCCGGAACCGGCCATGACGACGTTGCGCGGATTCCACGTGAATTTGTACGCCCAGGGATTGGACGGGCTCTCGGGCGCAAGGATTCCGCCGCAAAAGCTCTCGTAGGACGTCACCTCGGCCCCTTCGCGGCGAAGGCGGTGGAGGATTTCCATCGTCGACATGTGGTCGATGCCCGGGTCCACGCCGCACTCGTTAACAAATACGAGCCCGTTTGCCTTGGCTTCGGCGTCCAGCGCCTGCATTTCGGGACTGATGTACGAAGCCGTCACCAAGTGCTTGGCGAAGCGCAGGCAGCGTTCCGCTACGGGAAGGTGCATGAACGCCGGAAGCATCGAAACCACCACGTCGTGGTTGCCGACAATTTCGTCGAGGAGTTCCGCCCGACGGAGGTCGCCAGAGGTCACCAAAACGTTTGTAAACGATGCGGTTTTTCGCGCTAAGGTTTCTGCATCTTGGTCATAGACCGAAACGGTCCAATGCGCCGAATCAGCGTGTGTAGCCAAGTATTCAATCAATGGGCCCGCAGAGCGGCCCGCACCAAGGACTGCGATCTTTTTCACAAGGGTCAAATAAGGCTGCAAGGTACCTTAATTTTGCACTAACCCTTGATAACCGTTTACCCCATGAGCCTCACTCAACCTGCAGGCGTTTTAAGCATTTCCGGCTTGGACCGCGCCAGCTTCAGCTACCAGCTTGATCCCCAAACATTAACGCAATTAGCCCTCGACATGGGGCGCGGAACCTTGACCGCAAACGGCGTACTGAACATTCCCACCGGGAAGTTCACCGGCCGCTCTCCGGAAGACCGCTTTATCGTGCGCGACGCCCACACCGAAGACCGCGTGTGGTGGGGTAAGGTCAATATTCCGTTCGAGGCCGACGCCTACCGAGCCCTCAAGGCCCGCGTGCTCGACTACCTCAACGGCAAAAACTTGTACGTCCGCGATGCCTTCGCCGGCGCGGAATCCTCGGTTCAGATTAGCCTTCGAGTGATCAACGAGTTCCCCGAGCACAACCTGTTCTGCTACAACATGGTCCTTCGCCCTTCGGCCACCGAACTGGAGCAGTTTCAACCGGAGTGGACCATCCTCCACGCCCCCGGCTTCGAGGCTGATCCGCAGCGCGACGGCACCCGCCAGAGCAACTTCGCCATCCTGAGCTTCGAGGACAAGACCATCCTTATCGGCGGAACCGGCTACACCGGCGAA
>JBEAQA010000139.1:0-7314 GCA_041164105.1 Bacteroidota bacterium
GTCAAATCAAGGAATGGCTTCGCTGTCCCGCAGAGGTACCGCCTTCGCTGTACGGACAGGGCAGTGCGGCCAAATTGATGGTTAAATCGCTGGCGGAAGGGCTGGCGCAACGGAGCGGGTGGTGATTGCATGGTTCCATCCCCAGCCCGGACCGGCGCACGAGCGATTAGCGGCCTTGCTTTCCCATGCTTGGGGGGTACCGGTGGCGTTTGGTCCGGAGTCGGTGACCCACGAGTGGGCCGATTCCGGTTGGTTAAACGCTCCAAGTACCCATGAGCCGCCGCAGGACGACGTTGCGGCGTGGATTTACTGGCGGACCTGGAGCTGGGAACAGCGATTGCCTAAGGATACGCACCAACGTCCGGTGGGCGCGGGAGCGGACCGCGACCTTCGCGTTCCGGAGGCGGAACTCCGTGCCCGGCAATGGGCGCAGGCCCTGGGGATACCGCTTCCCAAGTTGGAGCGGCCCAATCCGGTACTTGTGGTGGACATTGACCACCTTTTTGCCTACCGCGGAAGGGGTGCGGCGGCCTACATGGGCGGCCTCCTTCGCGATGCGCTTACCGCTAAGCTAACCGCAGTGCGACGCCGGATCTGGGGCCCAGATCCCTTTGATAGCTTGACGTATTGGACGCAGCTGGGCCAGGACGTTCCGCAGTTGGATGTTCAGTTTTTCGCCCTGCTTGCGGCGCGGAAGGGGCCCTACGATCGAGGCGTTCGCGCGGAGTCCGCAGCTGTTCAACAGCGGTTGCAGCAGCTTCAGCTTCGCTTTGATGTAGCTACGCACTTATCCTACGGGAGCCACGATGCGCCCGAAGGGTACCGCGAGGAACTCCGCGCCCTCGAAGACATCTTGGGGCGTCCGGTCGTCCGCCAGCGAAGCCATTTTTTGCGCGCCGCGCGTTCCGAAGAATTGCTGCATCGACTCAGGGACCTTGGCGTCGCCGAGGACTGGTCCTTGGAATTTGCCGACGCAACCGGATTTCGTGCAGGATGGGCGTCGTCCGTGCTGACCTCGGGCGTAGTTGAGGTACCCGTAGCCGCAATGGATCAGAACTTTTTAGGGCTGTCGCCCCGCGAAATTGCGGACGAGCTTCACCGCCTTCAAGCGGCCGCGTGGTCGGTGGGGGCGCCGCTTCGCGTGGGAACGCACTGGCGCCTCTTTGGCCCGCAGCCCGAAGTCGAACGCAGTCCAAAGGATTTTCGGGCATGGCGTCAGGGCATGGAACTTTGGCTTCACGAAGCGTGTTCTCCTAAAGCATGATTACCCAAGCGGAATTCAACGAGGCGGAATGGACGGAGCGGTGGGCCGCACGGTCGGATCGATTTCCGTACGACCACTGGCACTACCTCGATGCGCTTGGCGTCAACTGGTCGTTCGCAGCGACCCAAGATTCGGTGCTGCCGTTTGCGTTCGGCCGCAGCAGGTGGGGGTTCAACCAAGGGTTTTGCCCACTGGGAGCCCAGCGCCTGGGCTTGCTCGGAGTGAATTCCGCAGCGGAACTGCGCCAAGCACTGGACCTGTTGCCGCGCTTGACCCGATTCCGCTTGAGTACTTCGCTGCCCGAGGGATGGCCGGCCGCGCAAAGTTGGATGTGGCGCCGCGGTGGACTGGAACGGTGGCGCACCGCGGCGAACTTTGAATTGGATTTGGTCGGGAGCTACGAAGCGGTGTACGCGAAGTTCTCGAGCCAAACGCGCCGCAACCTAGCTAAGGCCAAGGAATTGACCCTCTGGGAGTACAGCAATCCCGAAGAATTGTGGACCTATTTCGCGGCGAACCAAGGTGCTCGCTATTCCGTGCCCAAGGGCTACGAACAGGCGATGAAGGCGGCCATGTACCACCTGCTTCACCAAGGTCGGGGTGCGGTTTGGGCTGCTTTGGGACCCGGGAATTCGTGGCTCGCAGGGATGTTTGTCGCGTTTAGCGGAAGCCGAGCGGTACTGCTTTTTTCGGCGGTTACGGACGAGGGTCGCGAACGACAGGCGATGACGTGGCTGGTTAACGAGTTCATTACGATGGCCGTAGGCCGGTGGGATGTTTTGGACTTTGAAGGGTCTGAGGCGCCCGGGTTGGCGCGGTTTTACGAGGGATTTGGCGCGGAAAATCGGCCGTACCTTCGTTGGGAACGCTGGAACCTACCATGGCCGTTACGCTAATTCAACTACAGTACTTCGAGGCCCTCGCCGAACACCAGCACTTTGGGCGCGCGGCAAAGGCCTGCGGTGTCGCCCAACCGACGCTGTCGGCGCAAATACAGAAGCTCGAAGAGGTGCTCGGTGGCGACTTGGTCGACCGCCGAAGCCAGCCCATCAAACTGACCCAATTGGGGGAGCAAATCTTGGGGCACGCCCAAAGAACCCTGCAGTCTGCTCAGAGCCTCTTGGAGGCGGGTCAGCACTTTCACAAACCCTTGGAAGGCTTGCTGCGGTTGGGTGTAATCCCGACGGTGGCGCCCTATGTGGTTCCTCGGTTTGCCCCGGAGCTGCTGCGCCGTTTTCCGCGGTTGAAGCTCCAGATTGAAGAAGCCACCACGGACCAACTGCTCGCAAAGTTGGATTCCGATCAGCTGGATGCCGTGCTTTTGGCGGTTCCGGTGACGCCAACGCACTACGTCGAGGAGCTGCTCTACCGCGAACCCTTAATGGTGTACTTGCCCGAGGGGCATCCCAAATCGGGCGACCTGTTCTTGACCTCGTCCGAGCTGAAGTCGGAGCGCATTCTTTTGCTCCCTGAAGGGCACTGCTTCCGGGATCAAGTGCTGCAGCTTTGCGGGTTGGACCGCGCCCACGACCGCTTCGAGTTGCTGGTGGGCCAGTTTGAAACCTTGGTGCGCTTGGCCGACGAGGGCCTTGGAATTACGCTCCTCCCGCAGTTGGCGGTCGCGGAACTTTCGCCGGTGCGTCAAAAACGGATTAAACCCATTGCGGAACCCCGACCCGTCCGCCAAGTTGCGCTGCTGGCACTTCCGGGCCACCGAAGGTTGGGTATGGTCGAGGCCCTGGCGCGCATCATTCGGAGTTCCGTGCCCGAAGTACTCCGTGCGGAGCGGGGCGAGGATGTAGTGCTGAATTCTGGACGATGAAGCTGGTTCTGGCGACGCAAAATGCGCACAAAGTATCTGAGCTCCGCGCGGTGCTGCCGATCGACTGGACGGTGGGCACGGCCGTAGCGTACGGACTTATCGACGAGTTACCCGAAACCGGGCGCACTCTGGAGCACAACGCGGCGCAAAAGGCCCAGTTTGTCTGGACCAAGTTGCGTATTCCATGTCTGGCCGACGACAGCGGCCTCGAGGTAGCGGCCTTGGACGGAGCCCCCGGCGTCGACAGTGCGTATTTCGGCGGTCCCGCCAAGTCCGACGCGCTCAACCGCGCTCGGCTGCTCGCAGAATTGGACGGAGTGTCCGATCGAAGGGCCCAATTCCGCACCGTACTGGCATGGTCCACCCCCGAGGGCGTGGCACTCTATGAGGGGGTGGTGCAGGGAGTAATTACTACTGAGCCCCGCGGAACCCAGGGGTTTGGGTACGACGCGCTGTTTGTACCCGACGACGGGGACGGTCGGACGTTTGCCGAGATGAATCCGGACGAGAAGCAGCGCCTAAGCCACCGAAGCCGGGCCGTAGCGGCCTGGCTCAGCGCCCTTCGAAAAAGCTGAAGTGTACGCTTCCGTAGCGCCGAAGCTGCGTGAACTGCGGATGGCTTGAGAGGTCGGTGTCCGCTCCGTGCTCCAGAACGAACAGCCCCTCGGGACTTAGTCGGTTCAGGGCGGCATCGGTGACCTCAGCGTGCAGGGCAAAGTCGTAGGGCGGGTCCGCGAGAATAAGGTCCCAGCGGCCCGGGTTTTTCTGAAGGAAGCGCAAGGCGTCTTCAGTCAGTGCCCGGATGGGAAATTGAAGCTGTTCGGACGTCTTGGCAATAAAGCGGGTACAGTCGCGAAATGAATCCACTGCGGTGACGTCGGGGCAGCCCCGGCTGGCCAGTTCGTAGCTCAAGTTGCCCGTCCCAGCAAACAGATCAAGGGCGCGGACGTCGGACCAATCGACGCGGTTTTCAAGGACGTTGAACAGGCCTTCTTTGGCCATGTCGGTGGTGGGGCGTACCGGTAGGGACGAGGGGGCACGAAGAATTTTTCCTCGGTGGTTGCCGCGAATAATGCGCATTAGGCAGGGTGTAAAATTCCGTCCAAGGACCGATCGTGCCAGTGGGCGATAAAATGCCGCGTCCATTGGGCGACGGGCTCGCTGTCGATGCCTTCCCAAAATACGGGGACTTCGGAACCGTTCCAGTCGAGTTGGTCCAGGGCCAAGAGGATCGCGTAGGCGGCGTCCTCGGCCGACGGAGCATGGTGCACAGCGTGGAGTTTAATCGAGGTGCCGTTGAGTGCGGCCACCTCCAGCCGCTGACCCCACCATTGGGCACGGACAACACGGCCTTTGGGCTCGCTTTGCAGCCAGCGGCGCAGATTAAACAGTGCTAAAGGTTGGGCGCCTTCTGGGGCGTCGTCCATTCGGTAGACGAGGTGGTAGGTGGAATCTAAAGGACTCCGAAACCAGGTAGTACCCGCCGGGTCAAGCGCCGACCACTGCGAGGGATTCCAAGCGCTCGGTACAAGCATGCACGAGGATTCAGCATGCCAGGTCAAGCCACTTCGGGGTTCCGTCCAGTGCGAAGGGTGCAAAATACTACTTCCAGTTACCGCTAAGGGTGGGTTCGGTCAACGATCCCACGATGAGGTCTTGGGTGCGCAAGCGCTTGATGTAGCTCGCGTACTGGTCGTAAACGTCGCCGAAAATGGCCTTGTTGCTGGCCTTGATTTCAAACACGGGTACCTTGATGCCGTTCTTGACCACCACGGCAGTTCCCATTTTAAAGGTGGAATCTTGGCTGTGGCGAATGTTCAGAAGCGTTTGGGCGTCAAAATCTTCGGGGAACAGGTCTTCGCGCTGGTTGCGGAGCTTGGTCAAGGCCGTAGCACTGCCGATTACGCGGTAGATGATGGTGTCCTTCATCATGTCCGTCTGGTAGACCTTGTTGTACTTCATGAACGAAGAGTCCTTGCGTTCTACGATCGTGACTTGTGCGTTGGCGATGAAATCCACGAGGCTGTTCACGTCGTTGGCGTACATGCCGTACTCGTTTTTGAACGCCAGTTGGGCTTCGCGAAGCTGCTCGAGCTGCGTAATCACGTTGGCGTAGCGCTTGTCTTTAATTCCTTGGAATTCAATGGGTTCCATGATGATTCGGTAAACACGGAATCCAATCAGAAGCGCCAATGCGCCCAGGACGATGCGCAGAATGAGAATGGTACGAGCAGTCATTGTAGTGAGTTGAGGGTCAAAAGTAAAAAAAAGCGGCCGCTCCAAGGTGATTTGGTCGTTAAGTTTTTCGCGCCACCTGCCGCCGTGGGCGACCTTTGCCCCATGGCGCACCTCTTTTTTGACCTGGACCGAACGCTCTGGCACCACGAGCGGAACCACCACGTGTTCTTTAACGAGTTGCATGCCGCCAACGGCTGGCACGGCGAACCGGATCGCTGGGCTGAGGCCTACTTGACCATCAACGACCGCCTTTGGGACCACATTCAGGAACGCAACCTGGGCGTGGACTACGTTCGGGCTCGACGGTTTCCGCTGCTGTTTCGAGAAATGGGGTTAGAATTGGGTTCCGCCCGATCGGCCGAACAGCTCGGGGCGCACTGCGAAGCGCTGCTGAAGGATCGGCTGCCCGACCTGGGCGCCGGATACGACGGCGTGCTGGAGGCCTTTGAAACCCTTCGTGGACAAGGGCACCGCCTTCACGTACTGACCAACGGGGTGGCGATCCCCCAGCGCCGCAAGATTGATGCACTTGGACTGGCGACGTACGTGGACGTGCTCATGACCTCCGACGTGGCGAAGTGCTACAAGCCCGACCCGGGCATCTTTGCTGCAGGCCTCCGGGCCGCGGGCGCTGAGGCGGCGGATTCCTGGATGGTGGGCGATTCCGTTCTCCGCGACGTACTTGGCGGGCAGCGTGCCGGAATGCGCACGGCATGGTTCCGCGCCGACGACGCGCTGCCCCCCGACGCGGTAGGGCAACCGAACTTCGAGTTCCGCGATTGGAAGGCCTTTCCGGACCAGCTCGAAGCCGCGCTGAGCGCCCAATAGAGCCTCGTTGGGCGGTATCTTTGCTACCTATGGTGGACGCACAACCCTACAAGCCCCAGCATCCGATCCGCATCGTTACCGCCGCCTCGCTTTTTGACGGCCACGACGCGAGCATCAACATCATGCGACGCATTCTTCAGTCCTCGGGCGCTGAAGTCATTCACTTAGGTCACGACCGCAGCGCCGAAGAGGTGGTCGAAACCGCCATTCAGGAGGACGCCAACGCGATTGCGATGACGTCGTACCAAGGCGGGCACCTTGAGTACTTCAAGTTCATGTACGACCTGCTTCAGGAGCGCGGAGCCGGCCACATCCGCATTTTTGGCGGCGGCGGCGGAACCATTCTGCCCTCGGAGATCGCTGAGCTTCAGGGCTACGGCATTGCGCGCATTTACCATCCGGACGACGGCCGCGCCATGGGTCTTCAGGGCATGATCAACGACTTGCTCGAGAAGTGCGATTTCGCCATCGGAAGTGAAGTCGCCGACGCTCTCGAGGGGGTGAAAATTCAGCGTCCGCGCTCGGTGGCCCGAACGATTTCAGCTGCCGAGAACGCTCCAGAAGCATACGAAACCCTGCGCGCAGAAATCGAACGCATGGCGTCCGCGAGCAAAGCACCGGTCCTTGGAATCACGGGCACGGGCGGAGCGGGAAAGAGTTCCATGGTGGACGAGCTGGTGCGCCGTGTGCTGCGCCACTTCCCGGACCTCAAGATTGGCTTGGTGAGTGTAGACCCGTCCAAGCGCAAAACGGGCGGAGCCCTTCTGGGCGACCGGATTCGCATGAACGCGATCAACCACCCGAACGTCTACATGCGTTCGCTCGCCACCCGCCAAAGCAACTTGGCGCTCAGCAAGCACGTGAGCGACGCACTGAACGTACTCAAGGCGGCGAAGTACGACCTCATCATTCTGGAGACGAGCGGAATTGGCCAGTCCGACACCGAGATTTTGGACCACAGCGACGTGTCGCTTTATGTGATGACGCCAGAGTACGGTGCGGCTACGCAACTCGAGAAAATCGACATGCTCGATTTTGCCGACCTGATTGCGCTGAACAAGTTTGACAAGCGCGGCGCCCTGGACGCCCTGCGCGACGTCAAGAAGCAGTACCAGCGCAACCACCAGCGCTGGGACGATCCGCTGGACGATATGCCTGTGTT
>JBEAQA010000140.1:0-2597 GCA_041164105.1 Bacteroidota bacterium
TCGCCGAACAGCACGTTTCGCAGAACTAGCTACTTCATCGCCGCGCGAACCCGCTTAAACAGGGCGCTGCGGAACACGTAGTCCACGACCTCTTGGTCGTCGGACTTGAGGATGTCGGGGCCGGCGCCCTCCCAGACTTTGTAGCCGTGGCGCATCAGCACCACGTGGTCGCCGATTTCGAGCACGGAATTCATGTCGTGGGTGTTGACCACCGTGGTCATGCCGAACTCGCGGGTGATTTCTTGGATGAGCTGGTCGATCACGATGGACGTTTCGGGGTCCAGGCCGGAATTCGGCTCGTCGCAAAAGAGGTACTTGGGGTTGAGCACGATGGCGCGGGCAATGGCGACGCGCTTTTGCATTCCGCCCGAGAGTTCCGCGGGGTTCTTTTTGAGGGCGGATTCCGGAATCCGCACGCGGTCCAAGCAAAATGCCACCTGCTTGGCCTTTTCAGCGGCCGACAGCGGCGAAAAAAAGTCGAGCGGAAAGCGCACGTTTTCTTCGACGCTCAGGCTGGTAAACAGCGCTGACGCCTGAAAGACCATGCCCATTTCTTGGCGGAGGGCCTTGCGCTCTTTTTCTTTCATCGCGGTCCAGTCCCGGCCGTCGAGCAGCACCTGGCCAGCGTCGGGCTTCACCAGCCCCACAATGGACTTGAGCATGACCGTCTTGCCGGAGCCGCTGGAACCGATGATCAGGTTGCACTGACCGGGCTGCAGGGTCATGTCGATGCCCTTGAGGACCTCCTGGTCGCCAAAGGCCTTTTTGATTCCGCGTACCTCAATCACCGCTTACTGGAGCATGACATCCGTGAGGATGTAGTTAAACAGGATGATGCTGAACGACATGGCCACCACGGCTTTGGTGCTGGCCTTTCCCACTTCTACGGCTCCGCCCTTGACGTGGTAGCCGTACCAGGCCGATACCGAACTGATGATGAAGGCAAATACTACGGTTTTGGTGAGCGAATACACCACGTAATAGGGCTGGAATTCGTCAAAGTAGCCCATCAAAAAGTTGTCGGGATTGACCAGATGCAGCCAGTCGCCCGCGAGGTATCCGCCCAAGAGGCCCATGAAAATGCTGAAAATGACCAGAATGGGGAAAAACAGCAGGCTGGCGCCAATTTTCGGCAGCACCAAGTAGCTGGCGGGGTTGATGCCCATGACCTGCAGGGCGTCCATTTGTTCGGTGACGCGCATGGTTCCGAGCGAAGACGAAATGTTCGAGCCCACCTTTCCGGCGAGAATGAGCGACACGATGGTCGGCGCAAATTCGAGGAGGATGCCCTCGCGCACCGCGATGCCGATGTACATGTCCGGAATAAAGGGGTCGTCGAGGTTGATGGCCGTTTGAATGGTCAATACGGCGCCCATGAAGAGCGAGATGAACACCACCAGCGGAATGCTGCTCATTCCGAGGAGTTCGACCTCGCGAAAAAAAGATTTGATGTACTCGCGCCACGATTCGGGCTTGCGCAGCACCGCTCCGAGAAAGAGGAAGTAGGACCCGAGTCCGCGAAAAAATCCACTGAGCATCGTGTTCAAAGGTACGCTACCTTCGGGGCATGAAGCGACGTTTATGGATGCTCTTACTCGCCCTGGCGTGCGCCGGCGCGGTAAGCTCGTGCGGTTCGGGCCGCGGATGCGACTGTCCAAGTTTTAAGCACTGAGGTCTAGGGGGTGCCGAGTTGGGCCAGCAGGTAACTGCCGAACAGCAGCAGGGGCACGGCCACCTGACCTACCGCCACGGCCGCAAGTCGGCCGTACCTCGGCCATCGGGCCTCCGTGTGCGCTGCGGTGAGCAGCGAAATTCCCGTTTGGGCCACGACCGCCCAGACGAGGGGCATCAGGCTTCCCGGGGTGTTTGACGTGATCCACGCAGTACTCTGTTCGTACATCGTCACCCAGGTAAACGTCAGTACGGCGTGGATTGGCAGGTGAATGAGTCCGCGCTTCATCCAGGCCTGATTCAAAAGATGGGTCATTTTTAGGGCAGTTCAGGGATGCAAGGTAGTTCGCGTAGTTTTACGTCCATGGAAGGCGGTGACCGCAATTGGCGGCGATTGGCAGGACGAATTCCGGCGGCAGCCGAGCCCGAGGTGGCCCGGATTGTTCGGGCGTTTCGCGGTGAGATCACGTTGACTCCGCCGCGGGCCAGTAAATGGGGGTCGTACCGCTGGCGGTCCGACCTGGGCGCCAAGATTTTTCTGAACCGCGACCTGCAGCCCGAGGCGATGCTGATCACGCTACTGCACGAGCTGGCCCACGCCCAAGTGAAGGCCTGGGATGGGCTGGGTTGCGCACCCCACGGGGCGGAATGGCAGGGGCGCTACCGCGACCTCCTGGCACCGTTTTTAGCCATGGACGGCGTGTTTAGCCCCGCCGTAGCACGGGCCCTGCAGCGACAGCTGCACAAGCCCAAGGCGTCGTGCGGTGCGGCGCCGGACTTGCTTCGGGCGCTTCGTGCGGACTCTGACGCCCTGCGGGTCGAGCAGCTGCCGGAGGGCGCGTGGTTCCGCCTCGACAACGGCATGGAATTCCGCAAAGGACCCAAGCGGCGCACCCGTTTTGCCTGCACCGAGAAAAAAACCGGCC
>JBEAQA010000141.1:0-4494 GCA_041164105.1 Bacteroidota bacterium
CCTCGTAGCCCGGCACGCCCAGCGCCGGAATCCGCAGCGCCCCCAGCAACTTTTGGATGTAGGGAACGGCCACCTTGATGCCCTCGGGCGTCTCGTCGCGGTTGCCCTTGTAGTCCGGAAACAGCTGCTCGCGCACCTCAGAACCGCCAATGTCGAACACCACCGCGAGGTGCGAGGGCTTCTCTTTCTCGATCACATCGAGCAGGGCCAGCAAAAACCCGTAGACGGCGGACGTATCCAGGCCCTTGCTCGTGACGCGGGGGTTCCGCGCAAAAGCAAAATAGGCGCGAAAAATCAGGGCGTAGGCGTCGAGCAGAAAGAGCTTTTTCATGGAATATCCGGGTAAGAGTGCCGAATCCGAAAGGTACGAAGTCCGCCAAACCGAAGTCCGCCCCCGAACGCTACTTTTGTGGAATGCCCTATGCCCTGGTCGTCATTCCCACGTACAAGGAGCGCGAAAACATCGAGGCCATCCTCGAAGCTGTGATTGCGCTGCCCCAGGGGTTTGACGTGCTCATCGTCGACGACAGCTCGCCCGACGGCACCGCCGACCTGGTGCGCAAAACGCAAAAAAAGCATCCGGGGCGAATTCACCTCAACGAGCGCAAGGGCAAGTTGGGCCTGGGAACGGCCTACATCCACGGATTCAAGTGGGCCCTCAAGCACGGCTACGAGTACGTGTTTGAAATGGATGCGGACTTTTCGCACGACCCCAAGGACCTGCCGCGCCTGCTCGAAGCCTGCGAGGTGTACGGGGCCGACCTGGCCATCGGGTCGCGCTACAGCAACGGGGTCAACGTGGTCAACTGGCCCATGAGCCGGGTGCTGCTGAGTTTTTTCGCGTCGAAGTACGTTCGGTTTGTCACCCGAATGCCCATTCACGACACGACAGCGGGCTTCAAATGCTACCGCCGCTCGGTGCTCGAGGCCATCGATTTCGAGAAAATTCGCTTCGTCGGCTACGCCTTTCAGATCGAAATGAAGTTCCGCGCATGGCGTAAGGGATTCAACCTCGCCGAGGTAGCCGTCATCTTCACCGACCGCAAGGCGGGGCAGAGCAAAATGTCGCGCGGAATCATTCGCGAAGCGGTCTTCGGGGTACTTTTGCTGAAGCTATCGAGCCTATTTGGCCGGTAATACTTCGCAATGTCCGACACCATACCTACCTACCTCATCAAAAACGCGCGCCTGGTTAACGAGGGCCGCACCTACGAAGCCGACGTGCTGCTTTCGGGCGGACGTATTGAGCGCATCGACGACAGCATTTCGCCCAAGAACAACACCGTTCAAATCGTGGACGGGGGCGGAAAACTCCTGCTCCCCGGGGTCATCGACACCCAGGTGCACTTTCGCGAGCCCGGGCTCACCCACAAGGCCGACCTGACGACCGAATCCATGGCCGCCGTGGCCGGGGGCGTTACCTCGTACATCGAGCAGCCCAACACGGTTCCGGCCGCGACCACCCTCGAGCTGCTCGAGGCCAAGTTTGCCCGTGCTGCCGAGGTTTCGTGGGCCAACTACAGCTTTAGCCTCGGCGCTTCGAACAGCAACCTGGACGAGCTCAAGCGCGCCTCGAAGCGCGACGTGGCGGCCATCAAGATGTTCCTTGGTTCGAGCACCGGCGACCTATTGGTCGACGACCCCGCGGCCGTCGAGCGCATTTTTCGCGAGGTCGACCACCAGCTCATCGCCCACTGCGAAGACGAGCCCACGATGCGCGCCAACCTCGAGCGCCTCATTGAAGAGCGCGGCGGCCGCGAGCACCTCACGGCGGCCGACCACCCGCTGATCCGCAGCGAAGAGGCCTGCTACCTGTCGTCGTCGCGCGCCGTGGCCCTCGCCCGCGAAACCGGAGCGCACTTCCACGTCTACCACGTGTCCACTGGCAAGGAACTCGACCTGTTCGACGGCGAAATTCCGCTCTCTGAGAAAAAAATCACGGCCGAAGCCTGCGTGCACCACCTGTGGTTCAGCGACGAAGACTACGCCGAACTCGGCAACCGCATTAAGTGGAACCCCGCCGTCAAGACCGTCGCCGACCGCGACGCCCTGCGCGCCGCCCTGCTCGACGGCCGCATCGACGTCGTAGCCACGGACCACGCTCCGCACACCCTCGACGAGAAAAACCAGCGCTACGCCGACGCTCCGAGCGGCGGTCCCCTGGTCCAGAACAGCCTGCCCGCCATGCTCGAACTGGCGCGCCGCCTCGACATCGACTACGCCCGCATTGTCGAGCTGATGTGCCACCAGCCCGCGCAGCTCTTTGGCATTCAGGAGCGCGGATTTTTGCGCGAAGGCTACCACGCGGACCTCGTGCTGGTCGACCCGCACCGCCCCTACACGGTACAGGCCGCCGACATGTTCAGCAAGTGCGGCTGGTCGCCGTTTGAGGGCCGCACCTTTGCCGCCCGCGTCAACCAAACTTGGGTGAACGGAACCGTCGTCTACCGCGACGGAAAGCACCGAAACACCCCTGCCGGTCAGCGACTTATCTTTGACCGCGGATGGTAAAATTGGGAATTTGGATCGCGGCACTTAGCCTGCTGGCCTGCACCAACGCGGCGCAGCCCGTGGCCCCGCGAACCAAGCCCAGCAACCTGATTCCGGACGCGGAATTCACCCAGCTCTTGCTCGAAATGCACCGCATCGAGGGCGCCCGCGGCGGCGAAACCTTGATGGGCGACAGCATCCCCGTGTGGGAAATCTACGCCGGGACCTTTGCCCGGCTCGGCTACACGGCCGAACAGGTCACCGCGAGCTACACGTACTACCACGGCGATCCCGCCGGCATGGTGCGCCGCTACGAAATCATTATGGACAGCCTTCGGGCCCAGTCCCGCCAAACCCTTCGGCCCCTCGAACCGTGAGCGCCCTGCCCTTTGTGCATCCGGAATTTGAGCGGGTCGCCCTCGCCGTGTTCCGCTACCAGGCCACCCACAACCCGGTTTACGCGGAATGGGTGCGGCTGCAGGGCTTCGACACGGCCCGCATTGAGGCCGTAGACCGCCTGGAGGACGTTCCGTTTTTGCCGATTGAAGCGTTTAAAACGCGTCAAGTGCGCACCGGCACTTGGGAGCCCGAAGCCACCTTTACGTCGTCGGGAACCACCGGCCAAACCCCCTCGCGCCACGACGTGGCCCGAGTGGAGGCCTACCTGCGCAACACCGAGGCCGGATTCGCCTACTTCTACGGGCCGCCGAGTAACTACGCATGGCTCTGCCTGCTGCCGAGCTACCTGGAGCGCCAGGGCTCGTCGCTCGTGGCCATGGCCCAGCACTTTGTGCAGCAATCTCCGGCGGGCGAGAGCGGGTTTTTTCTCAAGGGCTTGGACGAGCTGCGGTTTCGCCTCGAAACCCTCGAGGCCAACGGCGTGCCCACCGTCATCCTGGGCGTGACCTTCGCCCTGCTGGACTGGGCGGAATCCCTACCTAAGCCCCTCGCCCTGAAGCACAGCATCATCATGGAAACCGGCGGCATGAAGGGCCGGCGGGTTGAGCCCAGCCGCGCCGAAGTGCACCAAACGCTTAAAAACGCTTTTGGGCTGGCGCAGATCCACAGCGAGTACGGCATGACCGAGCTGCTCTCGCAGGCCTATTCGCAAGCCGACGGACGCTTTCACTGCCCCCCGATCATGCGGGTGCTGCCGCGCGACCTCGAAGCCCCACGGATGCTGGCTCCGCTCGAAGCCCGGTGCGGAATCAACGTGGTGGATTTGGCCAACGCCGACTCGTGCGCCTTCATCGCGACCGAAGACGCTGGCCGAGTTTTTGCCGACGGAAGCTTTGAAGTCCTCGGACGGCTCGAGGGAGCCGAACTTCGCGGATGCAGTTTAATGGCCCTATGATGAAAAACCTCCTCCTTTTTGCCCTGCTTGCGGCCGCGTTCAGCGGTTCCGCCCAGCGCATTCACGGCTACGCCAAGGCCAAAATCAACGGCCAAGAAGCCTTCCAGCTCAACGATTCGACCGAAGTGGGCGCCGAGCGCACCGAGCGCGGATTCACCGTGCGCAAGCGGGTTTGGGTGCCCAATTCCTCGATTTCGAATGGGGTAATTGTGCCCGGTTCCGCCCTGTACAACGAAAAAGGCGTGCAAATCGGCCAGACCCTGGGCGCCGACGTGCCGCTGGCGGGGGCGCAGCCGGCCACCGAGCGCAAGCTGCGCAAGTACCAAGTCGGACTCATCGAGGGCGAAGTGCGCAGCACCCACCTTCAGAGCGGTTCGTGGCCCGAAGAGGCCTTGGTGGACCTCCTTACGGCCAAGCGGAGCCGCCCGTTTTGGGACGACGCCAAAGCCTTTTTCAAGGGCAACGGATTTGCCGAAATCGACGAAGTCGACCTGCCCGAGGCGCTGGCCGAAGGCGGCTACAAGGCCTTTGTCCTGATGCGCGGTGACGCGGCGGGAGCTCCCCGATTTCGAATTTTAGTGGTGACCCGAGGGGAATCCGCCGTACAGAGTCTGATTTTGGACGGCCCGGCACTGGAGCTCCCGAAGTTC
>JBEAQA010000142.1:0-2739 GCA_041164105.1 Bacteroidota bacterium
GCGTCCAGCTGGGCCGCCAGATTGGCGCGGCGTGCGGGATCCGATTCCGCGGTGAATTCGCGAAATCTCGGTATACCCGCATATCCGCTCACGTTGGGACCGCCCGGCGCGCCGTACAGCATCAAGTAGTTTTCTGGATCCGGATAATCCGCGATCCAGCTCGCCCGGTACAGCCCGAGGCGGCCTTGGGCCTTGTCTTCGCGGAACGTCGCAGACGGAAGCACCTGAACTTCAACCGGCAGGCCGAGGTCGGTCCACGCGCTCTGCAAAAATTCGGCGATGTCGCGGTACGAGGCTGTGGTACTGAGGACCAGCGGTTTAATTCCGGGCTTGGCCCTGCCTTGGGCGGTGAGCAGGCCAGCCTGAGTGAGCAAAATCCGGGCGGAATCCGGCCGGTACGTCCACGGCGTAGCCCAATCCGCGGCCGGCCGATAGCCGGGCATTCCGGCAGGCAAAATTCCGCCGTGGGCCGGAATTCCGAGGCCGTTTTTAAGGTGGCGAATGATGCCCGCGCGGTCCACCGACCAGTTGAGGGCCCGGCGCACCCGCACGTCCGCGAGGTAGTCGGGATCGCTCGGACCAAAGCGCAGCGCGAGGTACTCGGTGTTGAGAAAAGGCGCCGTGCGCTGGGTGAAGCGGTCGCGCCACTGGGCCTGAAGCGCGCCGTCGGGGTCAAGCCACTGGTCTTTGTAGCTGGGATCCACCCCGGTCAAAAAGTCGAGTTCGCCCTGAATAAACGCCATAAAGGCCGACTGGCGGTCGGGCGTAAAGCGAATGCTGACTGCCTCGAGGTAGGGCAGCGGGCGGCCGGCCTCGTCGCGCTCGGCGTAGTGCGGATGGCGGCGCAAAACCAGCTTCTGGCCGCGCTGCCAGGCTTTAAAGCGGAACGGACCCGAGCCGACCGGGTGCTCGCTCAGCGCGGTGCCGTAGGCCGTGATGGCGGCTGCCGGAACCACCGCCGTAAAGGGCACGCTGAGCTTGCTCCACAGGGCGGGGTCCGCCGCGTGCAGTACAAAAACCACCGAGTCGGGTCGGGCGGCCCACACGGAATCCAGGCCTTGAATCAGCCAGGACCCGGGCGAAGCGGTGGCAGGATCCGCCAGGCGGCGCAGGCTGGCGACCACGTCAGCGGCATCCAGTTCGTGGAGCTGGCCGCCAAAGCAGGGGTCTTCGTGGGCGGTGAATCCGGGGCGCAGGCGAAGCCCGGCGGTACGGCCGTCGGGGGCCATGGCCCAAGATTCGGCGAGCAGGCCGCGGAGCTGGCCTGCGGAATCGGTTTCAAAAAGGGTCGAGTACAGCTGGCGAATCACCCAATTGTGGGCTTGGTCGCGGGAAAAGGCGGGGTCGAGCGACGAAATTCCGCTGGCTTCGTTGTAGCGAAAAAGCAGGCCCGCTTCCCCATCCGAGTCCGACGGGTTGCAGCCCGTAATGCCAAGCCCCAAGGCCAAAGCCCAAGCTGCCGCGCGGGCACCGAAAATCCGAGGAAAACGAAGCATTTCGAGCCAAAGATAGCCGCGAAAATTCGCTAAATTCGCGGGATGCTTCCGACTGGACTCCGCGCTTCGTTTCACACCCTCGGGTGCAAGCTCAATTTCGCCGAGACCAGCACGTTGGCGCGCGACCTGTACGCCGCCGGATTTGTGCGCACCGATTTTGGCCAGGCGGCCGACGTGGCGGTGATCAACACCTGTTCGGTCACCCAAGAAGCCGACAAAGAGACCCGCGGATTGGTGCGCCAAGCGCTGCGGGCGAATCCCGACTGCTTCATCGTCGTGACGGGCTGCTTTGCCCAGCTCCGCCCCAGCGAGGTGGCGGCCATGGAGGGCGTGGACCTGGTGCTCGGCGCCAAAGAAAAGCCCTACCTACGGCGGTTTTTAAGCGACCTGCGCAAGCGCGGCGACGCCGAAGTGCACGCCTGCGAAATCGGCGAGGCCGACCAGTACCACTCGGCCTACAGCATGGGCGACCGAACGAGGGCCTTCCTTAAAGTGCAGGACGGCTGCGACTACGTGTGCACGTACTGCACGATTCCGATGGCCCGCGGCGTCAGCCGCTCCGCGCCGCTGGATCAGGTGGTGGACCAAGCCCGCGAGCTGGCGGCCAAGGGCGTGCTCGAGGTGGTGCTGACCGGCGTCAACGTGGGCGACTACGGCAAGGGCGAGCACGGCAACAAGCGCCACGACCACACGTTCCTCGAGCTGGTGCAGGCGCTGGACCAAGTCGAAGGACTGGACCGCCTGCGGATTTCGAGCATTGAGCCCAACCTGCTGCGCGACGAAATCATCGACTTCACGGCGCAGAGTGCGCGCTGGGTGCCCCACTTCCACATTCCGCTGCAGAGCGGCAACAACGAGGTGCTGGGCTGGATGAAGCGCCGCTACCGCCGCGAGCTCTACGCCGAGCGGGTGGCCCGCATCATCGACCGCATGCCCGACGCGGCCATCGGGGTTGACGTCATCGTCGGGTTTCCGGGTGAAACCGAGGAGCACTTTCTCGACACCTACCAGTTTTTGGAGGGCCTGCCCATCGCCTACCTCCACGTGTTTACCTATTCGGAACGGCCTGGAACCGAAGCCATTCTGCGCGAAGGCGTCGTCGAAAAGGCGGAGCGCAAGGCGCGGAACCACCGGCTGCGCTTGCTCAGTGCCATCAAGCAGCGCGCGTTCTACGAGGCCCACTTGGGCAGCGTGCGCCGCGTGGTCTGGGAGCATTCCGAGCGCGACGGCCGCATGCTCGGCT
>JBEAQA010000143.1:0-4479 GCA_041164105.1 Bacteroidota bacterium
AAAGGGGCTAGGACCAACTACTTGCAACTAGAGGTCGAACCTCATTTGAGCATCGGTGTGCGAGATCGCCGGAGGTGTTCATGCTTTAACTGCTTTTGAAGTGGAGTTAATTTGTTGGTCGTACGTCATCTATTGTAGGATGTTCGAATTCTAAAGGGGTTCCTACCCTTAGAACGAATTTTGGTTAATGCGGTGAAATTGCTCACAATTAAGTTCAATCATGTATGTGGGATTCGAAGAAGTTGAATTCCAATTCATGGAAATTTGGTTAAATAACTCAAAAAGAATGAATTAAAATAATCTTCATCTTGTTTATTCAATCATAATTTAGAGAATAGCACTTTCTAATCTTATGTGTACTTTTGGACTAATTCAATCATTATGAGTAAAAAGGTTAGGTTTTTAGTAGTTTTTGTACTTACTGCTGTGAGTTTGGTCTGCTCGGCGCAAGCAACCGGCATTTCGCCGCTCTGGAAGAATAGAGGAGAACTACTGCGTGGCCTAGCTGAGCAGGGAGAACTTGTAATGCTTCAGAAGCAACTGGGTGAATGGCGAGATGATTTTGAATTTGCTTCTTGTCAAGATCAAACGGTATGGCTAAAGTTTGCCGCGAGCTACACCGAAGGCATTGAACGTAAAGGGTACTTGTCCGAGCTGCGCCAACGACGGGCCTGTGTTGAGCCTAATGACGCCTACTACGTAAACACCATACTTGGTGCAGAAGACTACGAAGCGGGACGCTTTGATTCCGCATTTTATTCGTTCACTTCAGCGTTTGAAGCGGCCCGTAATTCGGCAGACACCAATCATATGGTGCTTGCATTGAGCAATTTAGCGGCACTGGACTCAGAGCTCAACTGGAAAGTAGAGGCATTGGCGACGGCGCTGAGGGCATACAGTATCTCTCGGGCGTCTGAGAAAATTAGCGATCGCACGAAGTTGTACCTGAACAACAACGTTGCGGGTCTTCAACTGGATTTGGGGTACTACGAGCGAGCCCGAAGCGTTCTTGAAGATTATGAGATAGAGGAGCTTCTCGAAGGCGATGAAGAAATAAATGTTCTTCGGGCGGTCAATTATGTGCGGATCCTTATCCATGATGCCAAAGGGAACCTTAAAAAGGTTAAAAAGGCTCTAGATATGGTTTCGTCAAGTTCCAAGGCTTGGGTGATGGCATCATCTTTTGCGGCCATGGACTCGGCATGCACCCCGGAGGTTCGCAGTTACGTACACGATGAGTTCGTGAATCGATGGAGCGAGTTTGTCCGAGATACGGCAGTGCTCATTGATTTTGGATGTCCGGCGCTTGGGGCCATTGCGGTGCACCAGCGCGTCGACGAGTCCCTGCGCTTGCGGGCTTCGGAACTACGGAATTGGGCGAATGAACTGCCAATTGGACAAGGTCGGTTGTCCTACATGTTGGCTATGGCGCAAATGTTTAAGTCCCCGGACTACTGGCAAGAATACTGGGAAGAACTTCAATTGGTGGAGGCGCGGGATCGGCGCTATGCGGAACTTCAAAATGACGTGATCCGGGAGTTTAACCAAGAAGTGGAACTGGAGCTTTCGGCGATGGCCGAGCTCTCAAGAGCCAAACTACTTGTTCGCAGCCTGATCGGAGTGGCATCGTCCCTGCTTGCTGCAGCTATTGCGCTCTTGCTGTGGGTCAATCGCCGGTACCGGAAGTCCCTGCGCAACCACCGAGTCTTTCTGGCCGACCACGAGCGCATGGCCAAAGAACAAGTCGTACTTCAGTCCTACATGGATGAGCTTAAGGCGGTGGTCCGCAAGTCCGGAAAGACCATTAAATCAGAACTTGTCGAAGACGTCCTGCTCCGAATGGACCGGGACCGACCGAGTACCGCTTTTGAACTTCCGCCGCAGTTCGTCAAGGACTACGACCTCACGCCGACCGAAGCCAAGGTCCTGCTGCAGTTGGCCTTTGGCTACCGAAATTCCGAAATCGCGCAAATGCTCAACATCAGTAAATCCTACATCCACAACTTGCGCAGCAAGCTTCGAGCGAAGCTGCCGCTCAAGCCGGATGAAGAGCTTGAAGATTTCGCCGCGGCGTTGCGCAAGAGCTACGAGCCTACCACGAAGCCGGCAGACTCGCGTACTTCTGCGTAAACGGCATCCAGGTCGCTGCGTGCCATGCGGCCAGCGCCTTGAGCTCAGCCTCGGTGGCTGATTTGGCGCCCTTCCAAGCGTTTAGGACGTTGGCGGACGGTGCGCCCCGCAAGCCCCAGTAGTGGCTTGAGAACTGGCCGTACTTCCACTCCCACGTTTCGGGCTGCTCGAAGTAGCCCTTCACGTCCTCTTTGCCAAAGAGCGCCATGCGGCGTTCTTCAATGGACTTGAGTTGGGCCTTGAGGTCGGCGCGGAGCTCCTTGGTTTTGGCGGTGTCGTCCATCGCGGTCACGAACTTGTCGAGGAGCTCCAAGCGCTTTTTCGCCTCGCGAAGCAAGGTGACGGCGCTGTCGAGTTGGGCCATGTGCCCGTTGACCTCGGCACTAAAGGCGTGCTGGGCCGCCCAGTCGGCGTCCGTGCGGACGGCGCGCGGGTCGTCGTGCACCGTGACGTAGGCGCTGTCGCGGTGGCTTCCCAGCTCGTACACCAATAGGTAGCGTCCGGGCACGACCTCAGGGCCATAGCCGGGGTCGTTGGCGTTCTCGCGCTTGCTGCGGCTCATGCTGGGGCGCTCGGTGCCGGCGCTGCGCAGGTTCCAATTCCAGCGCTGCAGCCCGTTTTCGGCCGGAACCTTGGTTTCGATTCGGCGAATGCGGGTTCCGCTGGCGTCGTAGATGTCCACACGCAGCCACTTGACCTTTTTGAGTTCCTTGTCGGCCGTGTCGCGCTGCAGCATGTAGCTCATCCGGGCTCCTCCGCTGCGGTTTTCGCCCTGAAACATGGCGTGGCCCTGAAAGCGAATACCGTCGGATTCCGCATACACCCAGTGGTAGGCGTCGGGCGCGTCGTAGGCAGTCAGCACTCGGCCTTTGGCTTTAGCCACTTCGCGCAGCGGACGCAGGTCGTCCAGGATCCACGCGGCGCGGCCAAAAGTTCCAAGTACGAGGTCGCCTTCGCGCGCTTGCAGGGCGATGTCCTGAACCGGCATTACGGGCAGGCCGGTCCAGCGCTGCCAGTTTTTGCCGCCGTTGGAGCTGATGAAGAGTCCGGTTTCGGTGCCAAGGTAAACGAGCGAGGGCGCCGCTGGGTCCTGAAGCACACTCAGGCAGTGGCCCATGCCTTCGGGACGGTTCGCAGCCAAAAGGTTAGTCCATGTTTTTCCAAAGTCCTTGGTGTGAAACAAGTAGGGTGTAAAGTCTCCTTGGCGGTAGTTGTTGACGACGACCCAGGCCTCGGCGGCGTTCACGCTGCTGGCGCGCACTTGGGGCACCCAAGCGCCCTCGGGGAGGCCCTTGATGCTGCAGCGAGTCCAGGTGGTTCCGCCGTCGCGCGTAACCTGTACGTAGCCGTCGTCGCTGCCGGTCCAAATCAGGCCCTTTTGCAGGGGAGAGGGGGCAATGGCCAGCAGGCAGGTGTGCAGTTCGGCACCGGTCACGTCAAACGTAAGGCCGCCGGATTCGAGGGCCTTTTGCTTTTCGGGGTTGTTGCTGGTGAGGTCCGGCGAAATCACCGCCCACGAGGCGCCGCGGTCGGTAGAGTAGTGGACGTGCTGCGATCCGTAGTAGAGGGCGTCCGGATTAAAGGGGTCCGCGGCAATGGGGCTGTTCCAGTGAAAGCGCAGCGCTTTGCCTTCAGGGTGAACCGGCTTGATAAACGTTTTGAGTCCGTTTGAAACGTTTACGCGGGCCACATGGCCTTCCTGAGCCATAGCGTAGACCGTCGAGGGGTCGGTCGCGTGCGGAAGCACGTCAAACCCGTCGCCAAAGTAGAGCTCGGTCCAGTCGCTGTTGCCAATCGCGCCCTTGAGGTGGTAGGCCGGACCTTTCCACGAACCGTTGTCCTGCATTCCGCCGTAGACGTTGTAGGGCAGCTGGTTGTCGACGTTGATGTGGTAAAACTGAGCGAGGGGCAAGTTTTCAACAAACCGCCAGCTTTCGCCGCCGTCCCGGCTGATGTTCAAACCGCCGTCGTTGCCCTCAATAACGTAGCCCGGCGTCTTAGGCGAAAGCCACAGCGCGTGGTGGTCGGGGTGGATGTCGCTGTAGCGGGCGATGGTCTTCCAGGTGCGTCCGCCGTCTTCGGACTTCGTGACGAGGGTCCAAAGAGAGTAAATGGTGTGCTCGCGGAAGGGGTCTACGTAGATTTCGCTGTAGTAAAACGGGCGGTTGCCGATGTCTTCGGCGTCGCTGATGCGGGTCCATTTGACGCCGCCGTCGGTGCTGCGCTACAGGGCGTTTTTGTCCTTGTTTTCGACGAGGGCATAGACCATGTTGGGGTGGCTGGGCGCTACGGCCAGGCCAATGCGGCCCAAGTGGCCTTCGGGCAGGCCGTCCTTTGAGGTGCGCTGCG
>JBEAQA010000144.1:0-2684 GCA_041164105.1 Bacteroidota bacterium
GGTTGCCGTGGAATTCGCAGCCGACATGTTGGCCGTAGACCCCATGACCGAGGCGGTGGCGCAACCCGAGCGAACGGAATTTGCCGTGTACAGCATCCTAGAACCCGCTACCGAAGCCTACGAGCAAACGGCCATGGACCAAAACACCGCTGAGGACCCAACTTGGCCCCGCAAAAAACCCGAACGCAACATGACCTGGGCTTGGGTATTGTGGGCGATTCCGGCCGTGCTGACGCTGGTGGCCGCGGGCGGACTGCTGCTGAACTTCGGCGCGCACTGGTACTACCTCGGCAACCGCCGCAAGGGCATGGCGCGCACCATCGTTTGGGCGCTCACGCTGGTCGTCACTTCAATGGTGTACTTTTTAGTTGCGACGCTTGGACTCAACCTTGTGGCGGCGCTTCTGGCCATCTTTTTACTGATCCCCTTGGCGGTGATTCAAATCATCACCATGGTCACCGATTTTTTTGCCCTTCAAAAAATTGCGGCCAAGCGCGCCCGCCGGGCTACCCGCAGCAACCGCGGACAAACTATTACGTGATTAACCGGTTCTACCTATCTTGACCGTCAGTTAACCGACAAAGCATTTGGATCCGTTTTACCCGATTGAAGTATTTAGCACCGTGTGGTGGTGGGGCTGGGCCTATTTTGGCGCCTACGCCCTGTTCCTGATGCTGATGGCGCGGGCCAAGGACGGACTTCGCCTGGCTACGGAGCGCATTCTCGGCTACAGCCTCATGGGCCTTTACCTCGGGGTGCACGCCCACCAGGTCGCGAGCGGCGTTTGGAGCCCCTCCACCTCCCTGCCCGGCCACCTGTGCTCGATCAGCTTCTTGCTTGCGGTCATCTACCTGACCACGGGCAGCACCAAAGTGCTGCTTCCGCTCACCTTTTGGGGCATTACCGGCGGAGCCCACGCCCTGATTACGCCCGCCAGTCCGCTGGGCGACCATCCGCTCTACATCATCGAGTTTTGGGTGCAGCACACCACGATCGTGCTGGTCCCGCTGTATGCGCTGCGCAGCGGAGCTTGGCTCGTGCCCGCCCGCGCCTGGATCAAGGCCTTTTGGGGCAATCAAGCCCTGCTGGTGCCCATCTTCGTGCTCAACCGCGTGGCCGGCGCCAACTACCAGTTTCTGCTTTCGCCGCCCGCCGTCAACAACCCGCTGCTCATCGGCCCTTGGCCGTGGTACCTGGTCGGAATCGACGCCCTCATGCTCGGCCACTACTGGCTGATCCAGAAGTGGTTGGGTAAGCGAACGTAAAGCGGAGCTTTACGCGTTACTCGTTTCTAGTTACTGGTTCTTCCCCGGATTCCGCCACCGGTACAGGTAGCGCGCCGCCAAGCTCGCATGGGGTCGCCAGCGCTCGATAAGGCGGTCGATTCGGCCGGCGTAGTCGGCCTCT
This sequence comes from Bacteroidota bacterium, assembly GCA_041164105.1. GTDB lineage: Bacteria > Bacteroidota > Bacteroidia > Flavobacteriales > Schleiferiaceae > TMED14. Next base: position 1,408 of record JBEAQA010000144.1, read on the forward strand.
GAATACCCGTAGAGTTCACAAACGGCTTTGCGGAGCTGGTAGTCTTCGCGCGGAAAAATTCCGGGCCGACCCAGGGTAAACAGCAGAATCATTTGGGCGGACCACAGGCCGATGCCGGGAACGTCCGTGAGCCGCCGCACCACCTCGTCGTCGGGCATGGCGACCCAATCCAGCTCGAACCAGCGGTCGCGTTGGGCGATGGCGCGCAGGGCCTTCCACGCGTCCGCCTTTTGGTACGACAGCTTGAGGGCGGCCACCACGTCTTCGGGCACGTCGGTGTCCGGGTGCAGTTCCAACGGGTACAACGCCTTTAAGCGTTTGTAGCGGAACGCCGCATTCGTCGGCGTGTAGTGGATCCGCATGTCCAAAATGCAGCTCAGCGCGTCCTCAAACACGTTGCCGGTCGAGGGCTGCAGCGGAACTTCCAAGCGGTCCACCACCGCGCGCAGGGTGGGGTCGGAATTCCGGAGGTGCTCCACCCCCTCGAGTACGGCATCGGGAATCATACGGGCTTAACCCGGCTAAGGGCGGGGTGGTTCGTGCAGTTTTTACTACTGCGAAGCGGTCCAACCGCGGAATTCGCTTAAAACACAACATATCAGCGCATTGCCAAGCAGAAATCGCGTGCCAAATTGGGGAATGCAAAAAATCACCACCCTTCTCGCCGCACTAGCCCTCACCACTTCGTGCAGCCTTCAGTTGGATTCCCAGTACGGACTCCGATGGGACCGCCGGATTTATGCGCCACAGAGCGAGCATACCTCAGCAATAACGCCAGAAGTAGCGTCCGCGAACGCGGTAGCAGCAGTAGACGTCAAAGGTGCCACAATGGCGCCGTTGTCCGCGGAATCCTTCACCGTTCCGACCGACCAACTCCGAACGTATGATCCCTTAGAAATCACGGAATCCACATCAATCCCAGAGGCTCCACAAACCTTTTGGGCTGCGCCGGAATCTGAAACCCGCCCGAATACCAATCCCGAATCACCGATTGACGCCGAAGTGCCAACGATAAAATCAAAGTTGGACGGCACGGACATCATCGTACTTAAAGTCCTAGCCACATTAATCCTGGGTTTTGTAGGGCTTGTATTGGCATTTTATGGATTAATCATCCTGCTAATTACTGACTGGACCTCGACGACTGGATCCTGGGGATACATTCTTGGTACCGTTGGATGGCCAGAAGGTTTACTTACAACCTTGATTACCGGAAGCGGAGTTTGGCTTTGCATTTCACTCATCAAAAAACTTTGGACCAAAAAATCAAAGCAGAA
>JBEAQA010000145.1:0-3604 GCA_041164105.1 Bacteroidota bacterium
GCTGTGCTGGGCGTGGTAGGTCGTCTCTTTCAGGGCTTTGCGGGCGATGGCCGCGAGTTCGGGGTCCGAAGAATCGGCCAGGGCTTCGAGCTGCACAAAGTGAAAGGCGTCAAAAAAGAACTGGCGCGCCATGGTGTCGGCAAAATCGCCGTTGGGTTGTTCCACGAGCACGTGGTTAAAGAACTCCCGATCCGTGCGCCAGTAGGCGAGGCGGTCTTCGGTATAGTCCCCGCCGAGGCGTTTGGCCGCGAGCTGGTAGTACTGACGCGCCAGACCCACGAGGTCGAGGGCAAGGTTGCTCAGCGCAATATCCTCTTCGAGGACGGGGCCGTGGCCGCACCACTCGCTCAATCGGTGCCCTAAAATCAGCGCGTCGTCGCCCAGGTGCAGCAGGTACTGCACCGAAGGATCACATGTGTCCCACTTCATCCGGAATCTCGTAGAAGGTGGGGTGGCGGTAGACTTTGTCGTCGGACGGCGCAAACAGCACCTCTTTTTCGTCGGGGGCCGAAGCCACAATGGCGCTCGACGGCACCACCCAAATGCTCGTGCCCTCGCTGCGGCGGGTGTAGACGTCGCGGGCATTTTTCAGCGCCATTTCGGCGTCGGGCGCGTGCAGGCTGCCCGAATGCTTGTGCGAAAGTCCGTTTTTGGAGCGGACAAAGACCTCCCAAAGGGGCCAAGAATCAGGATGGCTCATGCGGCGTGGGGTTTGGCGGGGGTTCCGGAACCACTGCGGCGGGCCGCCTGCTTGGCGGCGTAGGCCGTTGCGGCTTCGCGCACCCAGGCACCGTCGGCGTGGGCTTTGCGGCGCGCTTCAAGGCGCTCGGTATTGCAGGGGCCGTTGCCGGCAATCACGGCGAAAAATTCGGACCAATCGATGGCGCCGAAATCGTAGTGGCCGCGCTCCTCGTTCCATTTTAGGTCGGGATCCGGAATTGTCAGGCCGATAAATTCCGCCTGCGGAACCGTTTTGTCAATAAACTCTTGGCGAAGCTCGTCGTTGGACTTGCGCTTGATGCGCCACGCCATGCTCTGGGCTGAGTTGGGGCTCTGGTCGTCGCTCGGCCCAAACATCATGAGTGAAGGCCACCACCAGCGGTTCAGCGCGTCCTGGGCCATGGCTTTTTGCTCGGGGGTTCCGCCCGCGAGGTGCATCATGATTTCGTAACCCTGGCGCTGGTGAAAGCTCTCTTCTTTGCAAATCCGCACCATGGCGCGGCTGTACGGACCGTAGGACGTGCGGCACAGCATCACCTGGTTTTGAATGGCGGCTCCGTCGACCAACCAGCCCACGGCACCCATGTCAGCCCACGTGAGGGTGGGGTAGTTAAAAATGCTGGAATACTTAGCCTTGCCCGAGTGCAGGTCGTCAATCATTTGGTCGCGCGACGTCCCCAGCGTCTCGGCGGCCGAATAGAGGTAAAGCCCGTGCCCGCCCTCGTCCTGGACCTTGGCCAGCAAAATCAGCTTGGCGCGCAGCGACGGAGCCCGGGTGATCCAGTTGGCCTCGGGCAGCATGCCAACAATCTCGGAATGCGCGTGCTGGCTGATTTGGCGCACCAAGGTTTTGCGGTAGGCGTCCGGCATCCAGTGCTTGGGCTCAACCTTGTTTTCGGCGGCGACGTAGTCGAGGAAGCGGGCTTCCATGTCAATGGTGGGGGCCATGGGATTGAATCAAGGGGTTAATTCTGCTGCAAATTACTGCCTGTAGAACAAAAAGCGGCAGCCGGCGGTTCGCACTCTACCCCTAGATTTGTAGGCATCTATGTTTTCCTGGTTCAAAAAATCCGCACCCCACGCTTCGGCCGAGGGACTTCTGGCCACTAAGGCCGACCAAAAAGGCGTCAAGCCGCAGTTTCACTCGCTTGCCGTGCGCGAAGTGCGCCGCGAAACCCCTGAGAGCGTTTCGGTGGCCTTCGCCGTTCCCGAGGGCGGAACCTTTCGCTTCATCCCCGGCCAGTACCTCACCCTGCGCGCGACGATCGACGGCGCCGAGGTTCGTCGTTCCTACTCGCTGTGCTCCAGCCCGTTAAGCGGCGAGCTTCGCGTGGCCATCAAGCAGGTTGAGGGCGGAATTTTCTCGACCTGGGCCAACACGCACCTCAAGGCGGGCGACGTGCTCGACGTTATGCCGCCGATGGGCAACTTTCTGCTCGAGACGGATCCGGCCAAGCGCCGGCGCTACGTGGGCTTTGCGGCCGGTTCCGGAATCACGCCCGTGCTCTCCATTTTAAAAACGGCCTTGGAGCGCGAGCCCGAGTCTGAGTTTTTGCTCTTTTACGGAAACCGCAAAACCGCGAGCATCCTGTTCAAAAACGAACTCGAAGACCTCAAGGACCGCTTTATGGGCCGCCTCGAGGTGCACCACGTGCTCAGCCGTGAGGACCAGGGCAGCGACGCGCTGTTTGGCCGTTTGGACGCCGAGCGCATCCGCTACTTTGCCGACCACATTCCGACCGTGACCCAGGCCGACGCCTACTTTTTGTGCGGCCCCGAGGCCATGATCCACGCGGCCAGCGACGTGCTCAAAGCCCAAGGGGTTTCAGCAGACAAGATTCACTTTGAGCTGTTTACGTCGTCCGCTCCGGCGGCCGCGCCTGCCGCAAAGTCGGGTAAGAGTTCCGCCTCCGGCGAAGCTTACGTGACCGTGGTACTCGACGGCGAAGAGACGCACTTTACGCAGTCCGCCAAAGAATTTGTGCTCGACGCCGCGTTGGACGCCGGCGCCGACGTGCCCTACGCCTGCAAGGGCGCCGTGTGCTGCACCTGCCGCGCTAAAGTGCTTGAGGGCCAGGTCGAAATGGCGATGAACTACTCGCTGACCGACGACGAAGTGGCCGACGGCTACGTGCTTACGTGCCAGGCGATGCCGCGCAGCGAGCGGGTCGTGGTGAGCTACGACGCCTAAACCAGGTACGTGTAACTAGGTACTGGATTTCCGCATTTGGATGTGCGGAATGCCGTCTTCGTCGTATTCCGCGCCTTCGGGGCGGAACCCCAATTCGCGGTAAAACCGGAGCAGGTAGGCCTGGGCGCTGATGACCAGGTCGCAGCCGGGGTACAGGTCCCCTGCGTGGGCTATGGCGCGGCGCATGAGCTCGCGGCCCAACCCGGTTCCGCGCTCGGACAGGGCGGTGGCCACGCGGCCAATGCTGGGCTCGGGGTACGAAACGCCCGGCGGCACGACTCGAGCTACCGCGACGGCGGTCCCGCTCGAATCCTCAGCCCAGAGGTGGTGGCTGACAAGGTCCTTGGAGTCCGGATCGAGGTACGGGCAGTTTTGCTCAACCACAAAGACGTCGGCCCGCAGCGCCAGCAGCCCGTGAAGCTGGGCGGCCGACATGACCGAAAATGGGGCAAACTGCCAAGAAATCGTAGACGCCATGGGGCGGGCAAGTTCGTACTTTTACCGGAATAATTCTCGCGCCATGATGCTCCAGCTCATTAAAGACTTTCCGCAGCATATTGCTGATTCACTGAATATTGTCGAAGGTGTTGCCAAGGTTTGGCAGCCTTTGCCCCGCCCAATCCAGCAGGTGGTGATCACCGGACTCGGCGGCAGCGGCATTGGCGGCACGGTCGCTGCCGACCTCTGCGCGGC
>JBEAQA010000146.1:0-2769 GCA_041164105.1 Bacteroidota bacterium
ACCTCTTCGTCCGAAAGCGACGTTTTGGCTTCGGGATCCCAGTGGACCATGCGGAGTCCGCGGTAAATGTGGCCCTTGGCGTGCAGGTCGGCGAACACCTGGTACACGCTGTCGCTGCGGACCTCGTCCATCGTAAATGCGGTGCGGTCCCAGTCGCAGCTGGCCCCGAGCTCTTTGAGCTGCTCGAGAATAATTCCGCCGTGCTTGTGCGTCCAGGCCCATGCGTGCTCTAAAAAGGCGTCGCGGCTGAGGTCCGATTTTTTAACCCCTTCGGCGCGGAGTTTTTGCACCACCTTGGCTTCGGTCGCAATCGAGGCGTGGTCGGTACCCGGAACCCAGCAGGCATTGAACCCGCGCATCCGCGCGCGGCGCACCAGCACGTCCTGAATGGTGTTGTTGAGCATGTGGCCCATGTGCAGCACCCCGGTTACGTTCGGCGGCGGAATCACAATCGTGTAGGCCGGACGGTGGTCGGGCTGAGAAGCAAAAGCCTTGTGCTTGAGCCAGGTCTGGTACCAGCGTTGCTCAACGTGGCGGGGGGCGTACTGCGAGGGAATTTCCATAGGGACCGCAAAGGTAACCTTGTGGCATTTTTTTTGCGTAGGTTTCGCCGCAGCGGTTACATTTGCCCCTGCTTGATTCGTCAACATAAAATTTTAAACTCATTATGAAGCACTTTTTCACCGCCGCCGCCGTAGTTCTGGCTTCGACGTTTGCCTTTGGCCAAGAGGCCAACCCCAATGCTCCGCAGATTGCGTTCACGCAAGAGACCATCGATTACGGCAACATTAAAAAGGACGCCAACGGCGAGCGCGAGTTCGTATTCAAGAACACGGGCAAAGAGCCGTTGATCATCACCAACTGTGTGGGTTCGTGCGGATGTACGGTTCCGCAGTGGCCCAAGACCCCGATCGCTCCGGGCGAAAAGGCTGCCATCAAGGTGAAGTACGACACCCGCCGCGTAGGCCGCTTTCAGAAGACGGTAACCGTGACGAGCAATGCCGGAACCCCGACGAAAGTCCTGACCATCAAGGGCAACGTAGAAGATGTTCCGGCCGAAGCCACGACTCCGGTGAACACGAGCGCCGGCGCCTCGAAGGTCAGCAAATAAGTCCTTCGGTTTAGCCGATAAGTTATCAACCCGCAGCCCGCCGCTGCGGGTTTTTTCATGACCTTTGCGTTCGTTATGCCAAAGATTTCATCGCGCGGGCAGCACATGCCCGAGTCCCCCATTCGCAAGCTGGCCCCCCTGGCCGACGCCGCCGTACAGCGCGGCACCAAGATCTTTTACCTCAACATTGGGCAACCCGACATCGAGAGCCCGTCCGAGGCCCTCGAGGCGGTCAAGCGCAGCGACCTCACTGTACTCGAATACAGTCCGTCACCCGGTTTTGCGAGCTACCGCGCGGGTTTGGCGAAGTACTACCAGGGCATTGGCCTTGACGTGAACGCCAGCGACGTGATGGTGACCACCGGCGGATCCGAAGCGTTGTCGTTTGCCATGGGCAGCATGCTGGACCCGGGCGACGAAGTCATCATTCCCGAGCCCTACTACGCCAACTACTTTGGCTTTGCCCAGGCGTTGGGCGCCAAAGTGGTTTCGGTGCCCAGCAGCATCGAATCCGGTTTTGCCCTACCCCCCATCGCTGCGCTCGAAGCCGTCATCACCCCCCGCACCAAGGCCGTCCTCGTGTGCAACCCGGGCAACCCCACGGGCTACGTGTACCGCCGCGACGAGTTAGAAGCCCTGCGCGACATGGCGCTCAAGCACGACCTGTTCGTGATTGCCGACGAGGTCTACCGCGAATTCGTCTACGACGGCGCCGAAGCCATCTCGGTACTTTCGCTGCCAGGGCTCGAGCAGCACGCAGTTCTCATCGACAGCGTTTCAAAGCGCTACAGCATGTGCGGCGCGCGCATCGGATGTATGGTGAGCAAAAACGCCGAATTGATGGCCACCGCCATGAAGTTTGCTCAGGCCCGCCTGTCGCCCCCCACCTACGAACAGATTGCCGCCGAAGCCGCCTTGGCCACACCCGCGAGCTACTTTGAGGCCGTCAACGCGGAATACCGCGCGCGCCGCGACACCTTGGTTTCGCGCCTGAACGCGATGGCCGGCGTATTCTGCCCAACCCCGCGCGGAGCCTTCTATGCTGTCGCCGAACTTCCCGTGGACGACGCGGAGGCATTCTGCCGCTGGATGCTCGAGGAGTTTTCGCACCACGGCGAAACCGTCATGATGGCTCCGGCCGCCGGATTTTACGCGGAGCGGGCCCTGGGCAAGCGCCAAGTTCGGCTGGCTTACGTACTCAAGCAGTCGGACCTGGAGCGCGCCATGGACGTGCTCGAGCAGGGACTTGCCGCCTACCCCGGACGAACTGCCTAGGCCGTGCGCACCGAACGCAATGCTTCGCTGAAGCCCTACAACACCTTTGGCCTGGACGTCAGGGCGGAACGGCTGTTCCACCTCGAATCCGAGATGGACCTCGTCGAGTACCTTGACGATCCCAAGGGCTATGCCCAGCACGTCCTGCTGCTGGGGGGCGGTTCGAACATGCTGCTCGCTGGCGACCTCAAGGGTTCCGTGGCCCGAATAGCTTGGACGGGACGCCGCGTGGTCGAAGAAGGTGACGGCTACGTGATCGTTGAGGCCGCCGCGGGCGAGAACTGGCACGACTTCGTGCAGTGGACCGTGGACCAAAACTGGGGCGGGCTGCAAAACATGTCGCTGATTCCCGGCTTGGTCGGAACCGTTCCGGTGCAAAACGT
>JBEAQA010000147.1:0-4223 GCA_041164105.1 Bacteroidota bacterium
CCACGCTATAAGCGCTGCACTCGACCACACTAAAACGGCACCTTTGTCGAGGTCCAAAAAATTGTTGAGGACCCCGTGCACCCAGTAGGTAACGAGACCGAGCATGGCCAGTAGCAGGATCGTTCGGTCGTCACTCGGTGCCATTCGGTGGTACGCCCTCACCCCCGTGGCAAACAGCGATGCAATGAGTACGAATACGAGCACGGCCCCGGGCCAGCCGAGTTCCGCTAAGGGACCGATGTACTCGGAATGCGCGTTGCCCAAATCGCCGCCGTTGGTCGAGATGATGGTCATCTGGTCCGAATGCTGAAACGGCGCGTACTGAAACTGGTAGGTACCCAAGCCCCAACCCGTGTGCGGGCGCGCTTGCCACATTCGAACGGCCGAGGCCCATCGGTTCAGGCGCTCGAGGTTGGACGCGTCGGTCGAAATGTTCGACGCACTCTGAATGTGCTCGCTAAAGTTGTCGCTCGACACGGTGTCGTTCTTGGTAAAAATCCGCAGCCACTGATCTTGGGTGGCCCATAATCCCGCCAGCACCACCACCGCAATGAGGGCGATTTGACGGGCCGAAATCCGCCAAGCAAACACGAGGTAAACGGCCCCGGCCGCTACCAAACTGAGCCAGGCCGCCCGGGTGTACGAAAAAACGAGCGCCACCGTCAGCAGCGCCCACAGCCCCAGGTGGATAAAGCGCAGGACAAGCGACTGCGGCCGCACCGCGGCCCAAATGGACCAGGGATACACAAAGGCTAAGGCCATTCCGTAGACGGTGTGCTCTTTGTAGAACGGGTACATCACCCACGTCGAGGTTTCCTTAGAAAAGCCATACTGGGCGTGCACGTAGAGCGTCCAAAGTGCGGCGACGGCCAAACTAAACGTGTACAGCGGAAAAACAAGTCGGCGCGCCCACGGCCGCTCGAAGGCGGTACCGAGCATGAAGTACATCGGCACCAAGAACCACACACGGCTCAGTACGGCCTTGAAACTCACCAGCGGCATTTCGCTAAAGAGTATGCTCACCCCCATCCAGGCGAGCTGGATCAGAATAATCCAGGTCAAGGGTTGTTTGAGAATTGGCCAGGGAAGGCGCCCTTGGTGCAGAAAGCGAACCAGCGCAAACACGGTCAGACCGGCCAGCAGCACTTCGCCCGGCAGGCTCAGGCCCACGTTGAAGTCCGACTCTTTGAGGGTTACCGAAAGCGGGGTAATGGCCACTACGGCGAGCACCAAACTCTCGACGTGGTACAGCGCCCAAAGGACGACCGCCAGCGCAAAGGGCACCGCCGCGACGGCATAGGCCTCCAAGGCCACGGCCAAGCCGGTGGCCGCTGCGAGGGCCAGTGCGGCCCAAAGCCCGAAGCGACCGCTTACGACGGAAGCTTGTCCTTGAGTTCCTTCCATGTATTGGCGCCCAGAATGACCACGAGGGTTCCGACAAAGGCCGAAAGCGCCGCTACCACGACGACCAACCACCGAATGGGGTACTTCTTCTTATCGGCCGCAATCGCCGCATTCACCCGAAAGGTCGCCGGCAGTACTTGGTACGCGTCAACCCGCGCTTGGTCCAGCTTGGTTTTGACCTTGACCTCTTCCTCCTTCATGAGGTGGAGCTCGTCGCGCAGGGCCACGTAGCGACCGCCGTACTTGGCCAGCGTATCGAGCACGGATTTGAGCTGCTTGATGGTTTTCTCGCTGCGTCCTTCGGCAATGGCCGTGGCGTACTGCTCCGAAACCACCATGGACTGGCCCTCGTACTCGTGCACTCCCTTGCGGCGGAGGGCCTTGATTTCGTCCTCCATGTCGCGCAGCTCCTGGCGGATTTTTTGGTACTCGTTCTTGACCAAATTCAAGCCCACCACGGCCCGCTCGCGCTGGATGCGGCTCTTTACGCGGTCCAGCAGATCCACAATCGCATTGGCCATGTCGGCCGCCATCTTCGGATCCTTGTCCAGCACACTGATGCGCACGCTCATAAACTGGGTGCGCTCGAACGAAATCTTGTCGCTGAATTCCTCGTGCAAATCCGTGCGGAGCGTCGGGCTCGACGGATCCAGCTCGTAGTGCTCAATGAGGTTAAATCGGGTTGTAATCGTGTCAAAAATGGCATCGGACGACAGGACCTGAAGCAGTTGCTCGGCCTGTTCCTCGGCCCCAAATTCCAAGAAATCCTGATCCTGGTAGGTGTTTTGGGGAAGCAGGGCTTTTGATGCGGAATTCGTCGTCGACGGAAACACGATCACCGTGGATTCAAAGAGGGGCGTGATAAACCACGGACCCGAAAACACGGCGGCGGCCAGGGCGGCGACCAACGGCGCTACGAGCAGCGCTTTGCGGTTGCGGAATAAAAAGAGCAGGAGGTTCTGCGAGCTGGGGTCCATAATCGGTCGGTATTCAGGTCCACAAAGATAGGTCCTTGCCGGTGAGGGCTTCGAGCTGTTGGACGTCCTCGGCAAAGTAGGTCCACGCGGCCCGGCGCGCTTCGGGGCTCAGTCGGAGCGGAACCGAGGCCGCACTGGCGCGTTTGACCGCATCGAGGGCCGACTCGGGCATCAAGCGCTTGAGGGTTCGCCCCAGCGGATGATGCTGCACGAATCGTGCGACGGCCGGCCAGCGCACGTCGTGGGCGGCGTGCACCACTTCGCGGTGCGGAAGCGGCACGGGTTCCAATCCCAAAAATGCCTGGACCTCGCCCCAAAAGACCTCGGGCTGGGCAAAAGCCTCCTCGTACCAGGCGACGTGCAGCTTGACCCCGGAATTTTGCCAGCGCTTAAGGGCTGGAGCGTACGTACTCAAGGCGATGAAGTTCTCGCTTTGGCCCCACGCGGAGGGCTGCGCGGCGTCTCGGGCGAGCTCCGCCAAAAAATCGCCCGAAACCAAACCGTACTTGCGCGCCATTCGGTAGTGCGAAAAGGCGCGGTCCACCGGATTTCGCAGTACCACCACCTCCCGGGCGTTGGGGTTGGCGGCCGGAAGCGCCTGCGCGGCGGACGGGCTCCAGAAGTAGCTGGTGGACGCCTCGGCACGCCGTTGGCCGGGCTGAGCGTGGGCCCACAACCGGGCGTAGTCTTCGGGTCGGCGCACAAAGGCCTGGTGCCGCCACGGCAAGGGATCCGGTTGGGCCCAGTAGGCGGCGTCGGCGTCGGGCGAAACCCGCAAAAAGGCCTCACTGAACGTGGCCGGATCGAGTTCCGCGGCGTAAAAATTCGGCTCCTTGATGCGCGCCATGGCGACGCCCGGGTGGGCGGCGAGCCAATCGGCTACGGTAGTGCTTCCCGACTTGGGAACTCCGATTAAAACCGCGTCAAGCATGGGATTCAACGCCAAAAAATCAGGGTTCGTATGCCCGTTTTGCGGTAGACGGCGACAAGGGCCCAGACGTTCCAGAGCACCATCGTCGCCGAGGTGGCCCAGGCGGCACCGGCGACGCCGAGCGCGGGAATCAGGGCCAGGTTGGCCACAGCATTGGCAAGGGCTGCCACGGTCATGGTTTGGCGGGCGGACTGCTCGTGGCCAGTCATATTTAAGAGGTACATGACCGGACCGCAGAGGGCGTTGACCACTTGACCCAAGGCCAGTACCCGCAGGACGCCGGCGTAGGGTGCCAGCTCCGGACTAAAAAACGAGAGCAGCCAGGGGGCGAGCAGCATGATTCCGCCAAATGCCGGAACACTAACCAGCGCGTTCAGCCGAGCCACGCGGTGAATTTCAGCCTGAAGCTCCGCGCGCTCGCCCCGGGCCCAAAGTGCCGCGATACGCGGACCGAGGGCGGCGTTGACCGCAAACTGCGCGAAGGTGATGAGGGTTCCGATTTTAAAGGCCACGCGGTAGCTGCCGACGGTTTCCGGCTCCAAAAAATACCCCAGCATCAAGGTGTCGGTCCAGGTCATGACCATAAAGAGGGTGCCGGTTAAAAACATCGCGGTGGCCGGAGCGCGCAGGGCCCAAAGGCTGCGGAATTCCACCCGGCGAAGCTGGCCCCAGCCCCGCCCTACCGCGAGGACGGTGACAGCCAGTAGGGTCCAAAGCACTTGTTCTACGGTAGCCACGGATGACACGGCCACCAGGATCAATGCCACGGCGCCGAGGAGCACACTGCTTTGAAGGGCCCCAAATGCCGCGTAGCGGTGGTGCGCGCGGTGGACTTCCGACCAGACCTGCATGAGGGTCCAGGCGGGCACGAGCAGGGCAACCCCCATCCACAGCCCGGCGTAGCCGCCGTA
>JBEAQA010000148.1:0-4835 GCA_041164105.1 Bacteroidota bacterium
AGGGGTAGTCACCAACGGAGTGGTATTGATCACCATTTCAACCGTTTTGGTGGTCGCGTCGACCGTGTAGTAGCCGTTCAAATCCATGAACGACGGAACCGCCTTGAACTGGTTCAAAATAGGCTGGGTGATTTGGCCCGCGTGGCCGTTCCAACCGCCGTCAATTTGGGCATTGGGCACCGAATTGACGCCGTAAAGTTGGCGCTTGGCTGCTCCCTCGAGGGTGTAGTAAGGATCGCCGGTTCCGGGCCAGCTCATTTGGTACTTTAGGTAGTTGTAGTCGCCGGCAGTCTGCTGGTCCATCAACGTCTTGAACGACGTATTGGCCGGAGCACAGGGCGCACACGTAGACGAGCTAAACACTTCGATCAGCGGACGGCGCACCGCGATGCTGTTGACCACTACGACCTGCTTGGTTACGGTGTCGTTGCTCGGATCGCTGTCGGCCTGACCGTTGGGGTTTGAGGTCCAAAAATCAACGGTGTAGGTGCCCACCGCAGTCGGAGTCCAAGCTTGGGGGTGCGTCAGCGTGGCGGTAGCGGCAGAGGCTACGTTCAGCGTCGACACGGTTCCGCTCACTGGCGTACCGCCGTTGATGCGGTAGTTCAGGGTGGCGCTGGTGATGGCGTTGCTGCCTCCGTTCAGGAATTCCGCCGTCATGGTGAAGGGCGCCTGGCCCAAGACCAAGAAGTCGTCCACCGTCACCTCGTTGCCGATGAAGTTGTTGGCCAGCTGGGTTCCGGGAATAAACTCGTAGTAGTGGTTGTCGGCCGCCGTGGCGTCGGTCGAAGCTAAAATGGCCACGTTGGGCGAACCCGCCACGCTGTAGGCCGTGGTGCTGTTCACCTGGATTCCGAGCGAAAGGGTGCTGCCGGTGCAGGCGTTGCGCTGGTCGACGATGTAGATTTTGTTGGTGGACTCTTCGAGTACGATCGACCAGTAGGTCCAGCAGGTGCTGCCCACCTGGCCGTACGACGAAAACATCACCCACTGCTGGCGGTTCGGGGCCGTTCCAAAGGTTTTGGTGACGATGAGGTCGTTGGTTCCGACTGAGGCCAAGCCCCAGATGCACACCGAGTTGTCGGGAATGCTGGCGTCGGGCAACGCGGCTTTGGTGTAGCTCGGAGCCGTGGTGGCGTTCACGTCAAAGGTCAAAATGCCCGAGGTGCTCACTTTAAATTGGGTCACCGCGGCGCCGTTGAACTGAAAGCTGAACGGAATGGTCTGGGTGGTTGACCACGTCGGGGTGGTCGCCGGCGCCGTCGAAATGGTCGTCCAGGTGGTCGACAGTCCACCTCCTACTGGGTATTCCGTATCGGTATTGAGGCCGCCGGGGTTTCCGTTGGTCGTGCTCGGCAAGTAGTAGTACTGCGCCGAGAGGGGCAATGCCGCCAGCACAAGGGCTAGGGCCGCCAGTTTGCGTAGGGTTTTGATCATCATGGGGTTAATGCGTTAAGAGGTGAGCAAAATACAACACGTTTCGCCTCGATGGGATGCGCAAGGTGGGTGGGTTGGATTTTGCGAAGGAGCCCCTGCGGGGTTTGTTTTGTTAAACGGATTTTTCGCTCAACAGCTTGATTCCGTGAGATCTACAAAGTTTGCGGATTTTTTTTAATAAAGTAAAATCCGGTTATACCCGAACAGGTCGGAGCGAATGCGGTGCCGCCAGCCACCCAAGTGACTGGTTGCTAGAAACAAGCGAGCGTTTGCGCCCTAGAGCGTGCCCAGCATCTCGAGCGGAAACTGCTGCTCGAGTTCTTTAAGCCACTGGGCCTCGAGGTACTTCTGGTAGTCGGCGATCACCTGACCGCGGCACTCGCTGAGCTCTTTGGGACCCGCCGGAATGCGCTCGGCGGCCACCAGCACATGCCATTGGCCGTCCTGCTCGAACGCGCCTTTGACCTTGTCGGTTCCGCTGAATTGGGCGAGCAGGGTTTGGCGGGCGTTCTTGCCCTCGCTGCCCACGGTGAGCTTCTCGCCGTCGGTAACGCTAACGACCTCAGACTTGACGTTCAGGACTTTTTGAATTTTGGCCACCGGAACCCCTTGGCGGGCAAGATCTGCGGCCTTTTTGAGGGCTTTGGCGTCGGTTCCGCTCAGGACGGAGCCCGTGATGCGCTCGGGCCACTGGTAGGCTGCGCGGTGCTGCGCAAAAAACGTTTTGAGGCCGTTGGTGTCGGTCGCCGCCTTGTCCCACACCTTTTCGCGGGTGAGCTCAAATACGAGAATTCCCTCGCGGTACTCTTGCGCCAGGTAGCGGAACTCGGGGTTGGTCGCCGGAAGTTGGCGCTCGGCCTCGGCCAGCAAGAAGCTGCTCAGCCACTCCTGGTAGCGGGCATAGCTGGTCGTGCGGTCCACCGAGACTTCGGATTCCTTTTTAAGGCTGGGCAGTACGTCGCCCCCGGTGACCGTGCACTCGCTGTAGCAGTCGGGGCCACTGTAGCTGGCCAGGCGAAGCTTGGCCGCCTTGGGTACCCCCTTGCCCTTTTCAAGAGCAGCAAAGATCTTTTCGAGCGCTTTGTCATCGACGTCAAAGCGGAAGTCGCGCTTCAACTTATCCAAGTACGCCTTTTGCGAGGCGTTGGACCGCTCGTCGCGGCGAATCTTTTGCGCAAGCTGGCGCTCGGCTTCGCTGCGGCCCGGAAGCGGGTTGCGACCGACGCGCATCACTATGTGCCATCCCAATTTGGTCTTGAACGGCGCGCTGTAGGCTCCGTCGTCGCTGAGGCCAAATGCGGCGTCCTCAAACTCCGGAAGCATTTGGTTGATTCCGAACGGAGCCAAGCGACCGCCCTGCTTGGCCGTGGTGGGGTCCTCGCTGTACTTCATCGCCGCCGCCGCAAAGGGCTCGCCGGCCTGCAGCTTGGCGTACACCTCGTTGATTTGCTTTTCGGCCTCGGGATTGGGCTCGGATTCCGTGTCCAAAATGAGGATGTGCGCCGCTTGCATGGTGTGGCGCGCCGGACGCTTGCCCGTCACCTTGATGAGGTGGTAGCCAAATTGCGTGCGAATCGGGCCCACGACCTGGCCCTCGGGCGCAGTGTAGACGGCGGACTCAAACGGATAAACCATGCCAAAAACGGTGAACCAGCCCAAGTCGCCTCCGCGCTCGGCGCTGTAGGTGTCGGTACTGAGGGCGGCCAACGTTTCAAACGGTTCGCCGCGCTCGAGGCGATCCTTGATGGCCATGATTTGCTTGTACGCGCGAAGGGTGTCGTTGGGCAGGGCGCGCTCCGAGCAGTCCACCATAATGTGGCTGGCCCGAACGTCGGACTGCATGCGCTCGTAGGCCTCTTCGACCAAGCGGTTGTCGACGTTTTTGTCGGTTAAGTAGGGCTTGAGGAGCTGCTTGTAGTAGCCGTTGTATTCGTTTAAAAACGCGGGCATCGTATCGCGCCCGAGGGCCTCGGCGGCGGCCACTTTGCGCTTGAACTGCACGTACAAATCGAGGTACTCGGCCTCGGTCTTGGGATCAATGTTGGCCCCGACGTCCTTGTTTTTTCCGTAGACGTACTGAAACTCTTCGTTGGATACCACCTTGGTTCCCACGCGGAACAAACCTTGCGCCGAAACCGTCCAAGCGGCTCCGGCCACCATCAAAATCGTCAGTATTTTCTTCATAGCCCGGCGAATTTACGGCACAAGCTTTGCCCGTGGTGCGCGAAAAAACCTAAGTTTGCCCCCTATGAGAATTTGGCTGATCCTTGGTGCACTGCTTGGCAGCGCGTACGCCGCACAGGCGCACCGCGACACCGTACCGTGGACCGAACTCGAGGGACGCTACCGCCAAGTCCTCGGACACACCTACCGCGCCGGGGGCCAAAATCCCGGCGGTTTTGACTGCTCGGGCCTGCAGAAACACCTCTTTCGCGCCTACGGCTACACCATGCCCGCCAGCAGCTCGTCCTACGCCAACTGGGGAACCCCCGTGGTGCGCGACAGCATTCGCGTCGGCGACTTTTTGCTGTTTGCGGGCCGCAGCCAAGGAAGCATTGGCCACGTCGGGCTCTGCGTGGGCGTCGAAGACGGCAAAATCATGATGCTGCACTCGGCCACCCACAGCGGCGTGCTGATCGAAAACTGGGTCGGCCAGCCCTACTACGAACGGCGCTACGTCGGGGCACGGCGCGGAATCCCGTTCCGCTTCGAACCCGCCCTACCCTGACCCGGCCCGTCAGTCCGGCGGCCCGACCGGCGGCCGTACCTTTGGGCTTATGCGAATTTTAGGCCTACTCCGCGAAGGAAAAACCCCCGCCGACCAGCGCGCAGTGCTGAATCCCGCGCAATGCCGCGAACTGCTTGACCGCCACCCCGACTGGCAAATTTGGGTACAGCCCAGTTCCGTTCGGGCCATCCCCGACGCCGACTACGTGGCCGCCGGATGCTTTCTGGCCGAAGACCTTGAGCGCGCCGAACTCATTTTAAGCGTGAAGGAGGTCCCCCCGGGCGACCTGGTTCCGGGCGCCACCCACTTCTTTTTTAGCCACACCTACAAAGGCCAACCCTACAACCGGGGCCTGATGCGCGCCTGCCTCGAGGCCAAAGTGCGCCTCATCGACTGGGAACTTTTAAAGCGCAACGGCCAGCGCATCATCGGTTTTGGCGAGTACGCGGGGCTGGTGGGCGCCTACGAAGCCCTGCGCGGTTGGGGCTTGCAGCGCGGAACCTGGACCTTTACCCCCGCCGCTTCGCTCGGTCGAGTGGCTGAACTCAAGGCCGAGTTGGCCCAGCACCCCTGGCCGAGCGACGCCCGCGTCGTGCTTACCGGCACCGGCCGTGTCGGCCACGGAGCGGCCGAAATGCTGCGCGCCGGAGGCTTTGCCGAGGTCGACCCC
>JBEAQA010000149.1:0-4082 GCA_041164105.1 Bacteroidota bacterium
TGACGGTGGGGCACGACGGCGCCCACGAGGGCGGACTGCAAATCGGCTACACCCTCGACGAGCAGGCGGATCGCGTTTCGAGCGTCCTCACGACGACGGGCCTTACGTCGGGCTTTGCACCGTTGGTTTACCTGATTGGTCACGGCGCGAGTTCTACCAACAATCCGCACTTTGCGGCCTACGACTGCGGGGCCTGCAGCGGCCGAGCTGGTTCAGTAAACGCCCGTGCATTCTGCGTTATGGCCAACGATGCCGAGGTTCGGGCGCGGTTGGCCCAGCGCGGAATCGCCATTCCCGATACCACCCGGTTTGTGCCGGGATTGCGCGACACCACCCGCGACGAGATTGCCTTCTACGACCTCGACGGCCTAAGCGCTGTGCAGCAAGCGGCCCACGCGTCCTTCGCCGAGGCCTGCGAAGTCGCCAGCGGGACCAACGCCCAAGAACGCAGCCGGCGGTTTGAAGCCTTGCCGCTCGGGGCAAAGGCCTCCGCAGCTCGAACGCACGTTCGCCGCCGTTCGGCGTCGCTCTTTGAACCGCGACCAGAGCTGAACCACGCGACCAATGCCCTGGCCATCGTTGCGCCGCGAGCCTTCACCGACCACGTCTTCTTGGATCGACGGGCGTTTTTAAACAGCTACGACCCCGCGCAAGACCCCGAAGGCTACGGGCTCCAGACTATTTTGGGTGCGGCCGCGCCGGTCTGCGGAGGAATCAACCTCGAATACTACTTCTCGCGGGTTGACAACCAACGGCTGGGTGCGGGAACCAAACTTCCGCACAACGTTATGGGATTGATTGGCGTAGCCAACGGCATTGACGGCGATTTGCGCCCGGGACTTCCAAGCCAAATGATCGAAGTTCACGACCCGCTTCGCCTGATGCTTGTGGTGGTTCAGCGCCTCGAAATTTTGGACCAAGTGCTGCAGCGAGCCCCGGCCACCCGCGCCTGGTTTGACCAAGAGTGGATTCATTTGGTCGCCATCGATCCGACCTCGCGCGAAATTTCTCGCTACCTGCCGGGGGGGACCTACGAACGCTACGAACCGTTTACGGCCACATTGCCCGAGGTGGAATCCGTCGCAACCCTTGTCGCCTCCTCTCGGGCGAACATTCCGGTTCACCTTATTCGCCAAACTGCTTAACCGAAAACTATGAATACGCTTCTTTACTTTATCACCGCGGCCCCGGTGTTTGCGTACGCCGTCGTGCTGCTGCTCCCTGCTCGGGCGGAACGGCTGATTTCGCGCTGGTCGGTGGGTGCAGCCCTGGCGCACTTTGCCGCTATTTCTGCAGCCATTGCGGTTTGGCTGTACCGGGGTCGAGTGCCCTGGACGGACCTTAACGTGAGCCTTTACGAGACTTCGGGATACCAGTTCATTGCGGCCGTCCACTTGGACTACATCGCGGCGGTGTTCCTCATGCTGGGATCGGCGTTGTTTACCCTCGTAGTTTCCTACAGCTCGGTGTACATGCACCGCGAAAAAGGCTATGCTCGGTTTTTTGCCAATGTGTGGTTTTTTTACATGGGCTACACCGTCACCGTGGTCGCCGGAAACTTTGAAACGCTCTTTGCCGGATGGGAAGTCCTGGGCGTTTCGTCCTTCCTCCTGATTGCCTTTTACCGCGACCGCTACCTACCCGTTAAGAATGCCCTAAAGGTTTTTTCGGTGTACCGAATTGCAGATGTCGGCCTCTTGCTGGCGATGTGGATGAGCCACCACTTCTGGCACGCCAACGTGCACTTCACCTTGCTTGAAGCGCACGACCTCGTGCGCGAACATATGGCTGGGCACCAATCCATGGCCTGGGTAATCGGTCTTGCGCTCTTGATCACGGCTATGGCCAAGTCGGCCCAGTTACCCTTTACCACCTGGCTCCCCCGCGCAATGGAAGGCCCCACGCCGTCCAGTGCCATTTTTTACGGATCCCTGTCGGTCCACATGGGCGCGTTCATCCTGATTCGCACGCACGCTTTTTGGATGGAATTGCCCGGAATGCCCTGGATTATTGGCGGAGTGGGTGCGGTAACAGCCCTGTTGACCACGGGAATGGCCCGTGTCCAATCGTCGGTCAAAGCCCAAATCGCGTACGCTTCGGCTGCCCAAATAGGAATTATTTTCATCGAAATTGCCCTGGGGTGGAACATCCTTGCCCTGGTTCACATTTCGGGCAACGCCCTGCTTCGAACCTACCAGCTGCTGATTTCGCCCTCGGTAGTTACCTACCAGATCCGCGAGCAGCTCTTCGGGTTTGATCCAAGCCACCAAAGCATGGAACGGTGGCTTCCGCGTCGACTCCGCAGTACCCTCTACGTCCTAGCCCTCAAAGAATTCAACTTGGATACGTTGATGTACCGCCGGCTTTGGAACCCCCTAAAGGCCGCCGGCCGCGCCCTGGATTTCTTGACCGTGACCAGTGCCATGGCGCTTTTTGGACCGGTCATCATGGGCATGGTGGTGCTGCTTCTGCGTCCAGAATGGCTTCCCGCGTCGGTGGCACCGGCGATGCCCTACATCGCGGCCTCCATCGCGGTGGTGTCGGTGCTCAAAGCCTTTGCGGAACGGCAGCACGCGCGCTTGGCCTGGTTTCTCATCGTCGTCAACCACACCTTTATTGCGCTGGCGGTGGCCTTCAATTCGACGATTGACCTGCCGTCCACCCTGCTGTACTTGGGCGGAATCTACGTAGCGGCGCTCGTCGGCGTTTTTGCCTTGGAGCGCATGCGCCTTCGCGAGGGCGGAATCGACATGACGCGGTTCCACGGCCACTACTACGAGTACCCCCGAACGTCATTTGTGGTCTTGCTTGCCAGTCTTGGAATTTCGGGATTCCCCATCACCTCGGCGTTTTTGGGCGAGGACTTGCTCTTTGCTCACATCGGACAAGACCAATTGGGCCTGGCCGTACTCTTTGCGGTGAGTTTTGTCGTGGACGGCCTAGCGGCCATTCGAATTTTCGCACGGCTCTTTATGGGGCCGCACGTCAAAACGTACCACGAGGTAGCCTACCGCTCTTCCTGAATCTTTGTGCGCTTGGGCACAAAGCGCAGGTACTGAAGGCTGATACCAGCCCACTGGCGGAACCTCGGATCCCCAGACTGCAGCAGCACCCCCTGCAGCTGCAAGGTAGTCATGGCCTTAGTCGTAATAAACTGCCGCATCACCACGGCCTGCAGCTGCAGGGCGGAACCCGCGACTACGGCGTTTCCGGCATCTTGGGCATCGGTCCAACTAGCGCTTAGGCCGGCGGCGAGGCGCGTGGCGGAATGCTCGGTCTCGCGCCCCCGCATGCGCAACGCCTGCAGCGAGGCCGACGCCGGTCGGGCGACCCCGTAGCGGTTGACCGCGCTAGCCGATGCCTGGCCCGAGAGCAGCCAGGCCCGTTCCGTGGTGCCAAGCCAGAGGTTGGTCCAGATTCCGCCCGAAAAGGCGCCGTTGCCCGGCTGGTAGCCCGAAGGGTGCAGCGTGCCCTGAATGCTGCGCAACCGGTAGGCGCCCAACGGAATCCCCAGCCATGCGCCCGCCTGAAGCTGGCCGTGGGGCAAAATCCAGCGGCGCATCGCGCCCACGTTGGGGTCGCCCAGGCCTCCGAGCAGGTGCTCGGCGTAGGTTCCGTCGGACCAATAGCCACGATAGTAGGCGGCACTCACGGGAACCTGGACCCACAGCGCACTGCGGTCGCCCACGGCGTGCTGGTAGCGCAGCGCGGCAAAGGGCAAGAATTCGCTACGGCCCCCGCGAAGGCTTGCGCTCAGGTCGACGCTGCGCCGGCCGAACTGCGGCATGGCCTGCAAAAAGGCGGCGCCCGGACCGCATCCGCACGCGTCGCAGGCGTCCACGCGCGACGCAACGAGCATCAATATGCTCAAAATAAACGTTTTAATCCACATAGCTGCTGTCGTTAAGGCTGTCCAAATAGGCGAGGAGTGAGGTGGTTTCGGCGGGCGAGAACGCGGTTCCGGTGGCCTGCTGCCAGTCGGTCAAAACGGCCTCGAGGGTGGCGAAGCGGCCGTCGTGCAGGTAGGGCGCCGTAAACGCCCAGTTTCGGAGCGAAGGAATCCGCATCATCCCCAGGTCTTC
>JBEAQA010000150.1:0-2796 GCA_041164105.1 Bacteroidota bacterium
CGGCCCTCGAGGTCGGCCACAAACACATCAAACGTTTCGTAGATGGGCCACACGTAGCGGCCGTGGGTGCGCTCGGGCTCCGGCGGGCAGGCCTCGCCCCCAAGGTGCGTCGACGCGTACAGAATTTCGCGGTCGCCCGGCATGAAGTAGGCGCAGGTGGTCCGGCCCATACCCGTACTCAGCATTTTGGGGTTGGCCTCGACCTGGCCCGCGTCGGCATAGAGGTAAATCTGGTCGCATGGGGCTCCCCACTCGGGGTTGTTGGACTGAAAGACCAAGGACTTGCTATCAAAGGACCAGTAGGCCTCGGCATTGTCGGCACCAAAGGTCAGCTGGCGCACGTTTTTGAGGTGCTTCTCGCCCGTGTAGGTGAGTTTTTCGGGGTTCCAGGTGCGCGGATTCTCGGTCTTGATAGATTGTGCGTGGGCCTGGGGTAGGACGACCAAAAGGGTCATCGCGGCGCCGAACAGGGTATGCTTCTTCATAACTCAGGGGTACTTTAGCGGGCACAAACGTAGTATCCGCCGCACGATGAAAACCTTGAATGCCCCAATCCGAAGCCTGTTTGCCCTGCTAATGCCCTTAGCCTTGCTGGCGCAGTCGCCCGAGGCCGCAGCGCAGTCGCCCGAGGCCGACCCCAAGGTCGCGAAGCGGCTCCGCACCGACGTGTACACCCTGGCCGACGACGCGATGGAGGGCCGCAAGGTCGGAACCCGCGGCGAGCAACTGGCCGCCGACTACCTCACAGGCCGCATGGCCAAGCTCAAGTTGGCGACCCACGAGCTGGCTCCGGCCTACCGCAGCACCTTCAGCGCGCAGCCCAAAGTGCACGGCGTGGCCCACGGCGCGCCCGTGACCGGAACCAACGTGCTCGGCGTCGTGCGCGGTCGCCGACCCGAACTCGCCCCGCTCGTCATCGGTGCCCACTACGACCACTGGGGCTGGGGCGGCGAGGGCAGCCTCTACCGCGGCAAGGATTCCGCCATCCACAACGGCGCCGACGACAACGCCAGCGGCGTGGCCGCCGTGCTCGAGCTGGCCTACCGCCTGCAGCGCGCCAAGCCCAACCGAAGCGTCATCGTCGTAGCCTTTTCGGGCGAAGAGCAGGGCCTTTGGGGATCCAACGACCTCGCCAAAAAGCTCGCCGCCCTGCCCGTCAAGCCCGCCGCCATGGTCAACATGGACATGGTGGGTCGCCTGGGCGCCACCCGCCAACTGGCCCTGTACGGGGTCGGAACCTCGCCCGCCTGGCCCGAAGCCCTCGCGGCGGCCGGAGCCGGCGAAAAATTCCGCCTTAAAATCGACTCGAGCGGCGTGGGCCCCTCGGACCACACGTCGTTTTACCTGACCGACGTGCCGGTGCTGCACCTGTTCACCGGCCAGCACGCCGACTACCACCAGCCCAGCGACGACGCCGACAAAATCAACTTCGACGGCCTCGCCGAAGTGGTGGACCTGGTGGAAGCCATCCTGCGCCAGCTCGACGGCCACGCTGAGATTCCGTTCACCAAAACCAAGAGCAGCGCCAACGACACCCCGCGATTTAAGGTGACGCTCGGCGTGGTGCCCGACTACCTCTACGACGGCCAGGGAATGCGCATCGACGGAACCACCGACGGCAAGCCCGCGGCCCGCGCCGGCCTCCAACGCGGCGACGTGGTGGTGGCCCTCGGCGAGCACGCCGTGGCCGGCATGACCGGCTACATGGAAGCCCTGTCCAAATTCGCGCCGGGTCAAGAAACCACGGTAACAGTGCTGCGCGACGGCGCACGGCTGACGCTTCCGCTTAAGTTTTGACGATCAACTAGTTGCTAGGAACTGCCCCTCCGTGTTCGGTTATAACCGGATTTCACAAATCAAACAACGTAGCCTCGCGACTATATATCTGAAAAATAGCACTTTAACAAATTTCGCAACGCGATCGCTGCCCCCAACCACTTCGCCCACTAGCTAACTAGCTAACCAGCAAACGAGCCAACCAGCTAACGAGCCAACGAGCCAACCAGCTAACGAGCCAACCAGCCAACCAGCCACCAAGCCACCTCGCGCGAAGCGCCCTAGCCCCGAAGGGGCCCTAGCGAGCTCGCGAGCTGCAACCTGCGTCACAAAGCAACCCGCCGTTTTGGGGTACTTTGCCCCCATGAACCGCATCGCTACCCTCCTGGCGCTCGCCGCAACCTTTGCCGCGTCGGCGCAAAACTGGTTTCCGTATTCTGTCGAACTTCAGCCGGTGAGCATCAGTGGCCTGCCGGGCCTGCACTCCTTTGCCCACGGCCAAATCCAGGGCGAGTGGGTCATCTTGGGCGGCCGTACCGACGGAATTCATGCGCGCCAACCGTTTGCTTCGTTTCCCGCGGCCCAAAACAATTCCAACGTGTACGTGGTCAACCCGACCAGCGGCCAGGTGTGGTCGGCCCCGCTGACGTCCCTCTCGACGGCCCTTCAGGAACAGCTCCGGTCCACCAACCCCAACTTCACCCAGCACGGCGACAGCCTTTACGTGCTCGGCGGCTACGGCTTTTCGGCCACCGCCGGGGCCCACAAAACCTACGACGGCCTGGTAGCCATCGACCTCAACGGCCTCGTGGCGGCGGTCAAGGGCGGAACTTCGCTCGCACCCCACATCGAAGCCATCAACCACCCCCGCTTCGCGGTCACGGGCGGCCACCTGGCGATGCTGGGAGATCGGTTTTACCTGGTCGGCGGCCACCGCTTCGACGGCAGCTACAACCCCCACGGCCCGACGCACGGTCCGGGCTTCAGCCAGGCCTACACCAACGCCGTGCGCAGCTTCGA
>JBEAQA010000151.1:0-5252 GCA_041164105.1 Bacteroidota bacterium
ATCCGGCGTGTTTTTTCGCCAATCCGGCGGCGGAAGCAGCTACGCCGAACTCGGCATCACCTTCGCGGGCGACAGCCTGGTTTGGAACAGCTTTAATAAGTGCGGAATTCCCTGCTCGAGCAGCAGCAATGGGGTGCTGCGCAAGCCCTAAAGGCTACTCTTCAAAGCGCGATTTGAATCCGCTGCTGCGCTGGCCGCCCTCGCCTCCGGACCCCGATCCAGAACGCTTGGGTCCCCGTCCGCGGCCGCGGTTGCGGTTCGAACTGCGGTTGCCCTTGCGCTCGGCCGCCTCGCGGCCCTTGGCCTTGAGGTAGCGGTAGCGAAAAATCACGGCCTGCCCAAAAATGCTCAGTCCGGCATTGAAGGCAATAAGCCCCAAGGTTCCGACTACGAAGTAGGCTTGTTGGGTGGATTTGAGGATGATGGCTTCGCCGATAACCGATAAGCCCAGGCCTACTAAAATGAGGCCGCTGACCGCAAAGAGTAGCCAGCTGTTGCGAAGTTTCGCGGTATTCTTCATATTCCGAAAGGTAGCAAAAAGCATTAAATTTGGCGAGCGACCGGCATGCGGATGTGGGTCCATGCTCACCACCAGTTCAATATCGATTAATAAAGGCTGTAGGTGCTGGTGCACCTCGGCGCGAAGTTTATGATTTTAGCCCAACTTTTTAATTTTAATCAGCCCGTAAACTACCGTACCGAACTGTTGTCGGGATTAACCGTAGCGCTTGCCTTGGTTCCGGAGGCCGTCGCCTTCGCCTTAATGGCCGGACTATCTCCATTGACAGGATTGTATGCCGCGGTAGTCATGGGCTTGGTTACGGCGGTATTTGGCGGCCGGCCCGGCATGATATCGGGCGCCACGGGGGCGGTGGCCATTGTGCTGGTTACGTTGGCCTCATCGCACGGCCCGGAATACATTTTTGCTACGGTGATTTTGGCCGGAATCATTCAACTGATTGCGGGCATGCTTCGCTTGGCCAAATTCATTCGGTTGGTTCCGCAGCCGGTTATTTACGGCTTTGTCAATGGGCTCGCTATCGTAATTTTTATGGCACAATGGGTGCAGTTCCAAGATGGTAATGGCCATTGGCTCACGGGTCCTTCGATGTATACCATGCTGGGCCTTTCAGCGCTTACTATGCTGATTATATGGGGATTGCCGAAAATAACCAAGGGTTTTCCTAGTTCGTTAGCAGCTATTCTTGGGGTGTTCTCGGTAGTTACACTCGCTGGGATTGACACCAAGACGGTGGGCGATATCGCTTCTATTCGGGGCGGATTCCCGCCGTTTCACATCCCCCAAATCTCTTGGACGTGGGGCACCTTGGTGATCATTGCTCCGTATGCATTCATTGTCGCCGGGGTCGGATTAATCGAAAGTTTGCTCACCTTGAACATCGTGGATGAGTTGACCGGGACGCGCGGCAGGAGCACGAAAGAAGCTCTCGCGCAGGGTACCGCCAATGTCGTATCTGGACTGTTTTCAGGAATGGGCGGTTGCGCTATGATTGGACAAAGCTTGATCAATGTGACCAACGGAGCTCGCGCCCGGCTTTCGGGAATAACGGCGGCCGTGATGCTGCTCGTCTTTGTCATGTTTGGTTCTTCGCTCATTGAAAAAGTTCCGATGGCAGCGCTCACCGGCTTGATGATTATGGTTTCAATCGGAACCTTTGAATGGGCTAGCCTTAAAGCCGTTCGCCGAATGCCCCAAAGCGACATTCTCGTAATGGTATTGGTTACGCTGGTTACCGTGGTGCTTCACAATCTAGCCCTGGCGGTGCTGGTTGGCGTGGTGATTTCAGCGTTGGTGTTTGCGTGGGACAGTGCGAAGCGAATTCGTGCGCGCAAGTACACGGATTCCGCCGGAGTGAAGCATTATGAACTTTACGGCCCCCTCTTCTTTGGCTCGGTGTCGGCCTTTCACGAGAAGTTTGATGTCGCCAACGACCCCAACGAAGTAGTCATTGATTTTGCCGAGAGCCGGGTCGCTGACATGTCGGCCATAGAGGCCTTGAACAAGCTAACCGAACGCTACGCCCATCAAGGCAAAGTACTTCACCTTCGCCACCTCAGCCCAGATTGCCGTAACCTGCTTGCCAATGCGGCGGCAATTGTTGAAGTAAACGTACTCGAGGACCCGACCTACAAGGTAGTAGCCGACGAGCTAGCCGAGTAGCATCTAGGGCAGTACAATGGGACTCGGGTCCCCCGAAACGGCGTACATCAGCAGGCCGGTGAGCCATCCGCCGTAGGTGCCCAGGGCATAGCCGAGTACGGCCAGCAGCACGCCTACGGGAGCCAGCGAGGGGTGAAACGCGGCCGCGGCGACGGGTGCCGAGGCGGCTCCGCCAATATTCGCCTTGGAACCCACGGCCACAAAGAAGAACGGCGCCTTGATCAGGCGGGCCACGGCGAGCAAAATCACGACGTGAATCAGCATCCACACCGCGCCCACGCCGATCAGTCCGGGCTGGCTGAGGGCCTCCATGAGGTCCATTTTCATGCCGATGCTTCCGACCAAAATGTAGATGAAGACCGAGCCCCAGCGGCTGGCGCCCACCCCTTCGAGGTTGCGGGCCGGGGTCAGCGAGAGCAGCAGCCCCACGGTCGTGGCGACAATCACGACCCAAAAGAAGTCGCTGGTCAGGCTAAAATTGGCCGTGTAGGGCGCATGTTCGGCGAACCAGGGCGCGAGGAAGTCCCCCGCCGCGTGGCTCAGGGCCACGGCGCCAAACGCGATTCCGAGGATTTTCATGGCGTCGGCCAGGGTCGGAATCTTGGCCGTTCGGGCGATAAAGTCCTCCATCTGGCCCTGCAGTGCTTTGACGGCGCGGTTGTCGGCCTTGAGCCAGGCGTCAACCCGGTCCGACTTGGCGGCACCCAGCAGAATGATGGCCATCCACACTTCGGCGACGACCACGTCCACGGTAATCATGGCGGAATACAGGGCTCCGCTCGGCTTGTAGACTTCGAACATGGCGGCTTGGTTGGCTCCGCCGCCGATCCACGAGCCCGCAATGGTCGAAAGTCCGCGCCAGACGGCCTCGGGGCCGGCTCCGCCCACGGTTTCGGGAGAAATCCACGACACCACCATCAGGGCCAGCGGCCCGCCCACAATGATGCTCGCCGTGGCCGTAAAAAACATGATGAGCGCCTTGGGACCCAAGCCCATCACGGCTTTGAGGTCGATGCTGATGGTCAGCAGCACGAGCGACGCCGGAAGCAGGTAGCGCGAAGCAATGAAGTAAATCCCGGTTTCCTTAGGGACGAGGCCGGTGTTGGTCAGCAGCGACGGCAAAAAGTAGCAAAGCAGCAGCGCGGGGACGATGCTAAAAAATTTCTTGAGCTGGGGCAGGCTGGCGGCCCAAAAAATGCCGCCCAGGATGGCCATGAGCAGGCCAAAGACGACGGCCTCGTTGGTGATAAGTGCGGGATGTTCCATGATGATGGTTCAAAACTAAACGTTTATAAGGGCTTAATGGACCCGTTTGAGCGCGAATCATGGGAAAAAAACTGCTAAGTTTAGGGCTATGAAAAACCCTATGCATCGTTTTGGGGCGGGCACGCTGTTGCTCGCTCTAGCGCTGGTTTCGCCTTCGGTGTCCGCGCAAGTCCGGCCCAAAATTCAGTCGACGGTTCCGTCCGACACCTCGATTAACCTGGACTACCGCTGGTGGCACGCGGACATTGAGCTCAATCGCGTGCTCGGAATCAGCGCCCAGCGGGCCTACGATTACCTCATCGGCGACAAGCCCCGCCAAGAGGTGGTGGTGGCCGTCATCGACGGCGGCGTCGACGTGCTTCACGAAGACCTCGCCGCCAACATTTGGGTGAATTCCGACGAAATTCCGGGCAACGGCATCGACGACGACGCCAACGGATACGTGGACGACGTGCACGGCTGGAGCTTCATCAGCGGCCCCGGCGGTGAGGTGAACTGGGACAATTTGGAATTCGTGCGCGCCCTGCACAAAATGGAGCAAGAGGTCGCGGCGGGAACGCGTTCTGCTAAAGATCCGGAGTACAAGAATTTGCAGACTCGGATGAAGAACCAAACGGCCGAATGGACTAAGCGGACGGCCAACGCCAAGGTGTACTACGACGCCGTGATGGCGCTCAAGAAGTTTGCCGGCGAAGGCGAGGTCATCACCCCAGAGGTGCTCGAAGGCTACACGCCCGCCGACAAAACCGAGGACGCGGTGAAGAAGTATTTTTTGCGCAAGCTGAACGCCTCGGTGCCCTTTGACGAAGCGGCCGCACCCATTTTGGAAGACTACTACTCGGCCGAGGGCTACGTGAAGTACTGCTTGGACCCGTTGTTTGACGGGCGCAGCGCGGTGGGCGACGACTACAACGACTTGACCAACCGGATTTACGGCGACCACCGCGTGATTGGCCCCCGCGCGGAGCACGGCACGCACGTGGCCGGAATCATTGCAGCGGTGCGCGGCAACGGCGTCGGGATGGACGGCATCGCCGACAACGCCAAGATTATGGTGCTGCGCGTGGTTCCGAAAGGCGACGAGCGCGACAAGGACGTGGCTAATGCGATTCGCTACGCGGTCGACAACGGCGCCAAGGTGATCAACATGAGCTTTGGTAAGAGCATCAGCGACCAGCAGGAGTACGTCGCCGAAGCCGTGCGCTACGCGGCCGAGCACGACGTGCTTTTGGTGCACGCCGCGGGCAACGACAGCAAGAATTTGGATGTGTCCTCGGACAACTACCCAACGCCGATTGATCCGCGCGACGGGTCGCGCTACCCGCACTGGATCGAGGTGGGCGCCTCGAGCTTTAAGGCTCCGGTTGCGGCCGAATTTTCAAACTACGGCGCCACCCGCGTCGACCTGTTTGCTCCGGGCGACGACATTTATTCTACGGTGCCGGGCGGTAAGTACGAGACCAACGACGGCACGTCGATGGCCGCCCCCGTGGTGGCGGGCGTGGCGGCGGTGCTGCGCGGGCAGTACCCCGAGCTGTCGGCCGTACAGATTCGCAAGTTGATTATGGCGACGGCGCTGGCGGCGGATTTTACGACGACGCTTCCGGGCAAGCCCAAGAAAAAAGCCGCCTTTAAGTCCCTTTCGGTGACCGGCGGAATTGTGAACATGTACCGTGCGGTCAACAGTATGGAGCTCCGCAAAGCAGCTCCCTCTAAAAATTAAAAGGATGAAGTACGCATTTTTCGCCGGGTTGAGCCTGGCTACGGGCCTCGTTTGGGCCCAGAACGTGATGACCCCCGAACT
>JBEAQA010000152.1:0-5070 GCA_041164105.1 Bacteroidota bacterium
TCCGTCAACTGGTGGGTCACCTGACGGTAGGGCGGTTCGGCAAAAGCTCCTTGGCGGGCACGGTCTTGGGCAAATTCCTCAAGCTCGCGCACCACGTGGTACTTTTCGCTGCTCTCGTCGAGGCTGTAGCCTAGTCCCCGCGTAAATCCGATGCGCAGCATCACCGCGGCGATGGCCAAAATGATGAACGAAACCGCTACGAACGAAAAGTCGTACAGCAGCAGGAGCAAAAAGCCGAAGACAAGCTGCAGCATAGCCGCTGAGGCCGTTACCAATACCTTGGGCAGCTCTTTTTGAAGGGTCAGCGTGTCAAAAAACCGGTGGACGCGCTCGTACCAAAACCGGCGCTCGCCGTCGGCCACCTCTTTGGGCATGGACGACAAAAAGTAGGCGGCGCTCCGGACAAAGAGACGCTGCTGAACCCATTCCGAAAGGCGCATTTGAAAGAGCCCGAAAATCCCCATCAAGAAGCTCGAAACCACTACCAAAAACGTCAAAATGAGCCAGGTCGACGAAAGGCGACCGCCCATGAGTTGGCCGACCAGGGCCTGTACCCCCAGGGGCAGCATCAAGCTGAATAAACCGCTCAGCACCGCAAAGGACAAAATGCGCAGAATGTCCTTTTGGTCCCACTTTAAAAGGGAAAAAAGTCGCTTAAAAGCCTCGGTTGCGTTCGTTTGTGCCATGGCGCGGTGTTTACCAAACAACGTGCCGTGTCAGTTAGAACTTCCAACTCAGGCCCGTTGTACTGTATAACGTGAATTGGGGCACGTCGGTTCCCGCCGGATACGCATCGTAGTTTAATTGGCCAATGACGACGAGACTCAGGTCGGGACGCAGGGGTGCGGAAAGGCGCGAATTGATCATCGCCCGAAGGTCTTCAAAGCGACCGAACCGCGGTTGGTAGTAGGCCACGGTAGTCCAGCGCCATTGGTCCCACTGGCGGTCGAGCGACACGTAGGTATTGAGGCGAAGGCTGTTTTCAGTTTTACCGTTGAAGGATTCCACATCGTACTCGTACATGAGTAGCGGATTGATGAAAAACTTGATGCCCGGGGCAGAAATGGCGGTGTAGCGCGGTCCACCCCCCGCATTAAACCGCCGGGCGATGCGCATCGGCAGGTTGCTCTGCCATTCGACGAAGTACTCTGCGGTCAGCTTTTCATTGTAAATCCGGTTGTAGCGAACGTGCATCATGCCGTTGCGCTCAAAGTCAAACTGGTTGTTTCCCAGGCGCGTGGCCCAGTTGGCGCTGGCAATTCCGTACCAGACGTGGTCGCCGACTTTTCGGCTCATGTTGACGGAACCGTTGAGTTTCAGGAGCAGCGCTTGGGTTCCGCCCAGGTAGAACCCGCCGTCCACCCTGCCGTGCACGTCCTGAGTGGTGTCGGATTCCGCACCACCCCGCATCGCCTCTACGTTGACGATTTGGGCCACCGCTCGGGAGCCCGTCCACAGTCCAAGTACCAAAATGAGTCGCTTCACGGGGTCAAAAGTACCGAAATCGTGCCGCGCGTATGTTTGCAGTATGCTTCGACGCTCAATTTTAGTGGCAGCACTGCTGCCGTTCGCGGTCCTTTGGGGCCAATCCGACGAGTCCGCCCAACGAATTAAGGCCTTTCAGGACGACCTCAAGGACCAGTACGAGGTGAAGACGCTGAACCTTAAAGGTGAAAACCTCGGCGCGTTGGAGGCCGAAGAAACGGCCACCCGAACCCACTTCAAATTGGAGGCCCGCGAAAAATCGGAAGACAACCTGGGCCGCAACGTGAAGGCCAGCGTGCACGTCAACGTCTTTGCGTTCGAAAACCTCGACGACCTGAACTGGGCGATGAAGCGCTGGCTTCCGGACTTTTTGGACCACAGCAGCGTGCGTCCTGGACGCGACGTGAAGACGGTTCCGCACGTTGACCCCGCAGTCGTCGTGGTGGACGGAACGACGATTTCCGTGCTCACGTTGGCCTGCAGCCAATTCAACCTCGATTCCTACCGGGAATGGCGCCAGCGCATGCTGACGTACTTCGGCAGCGCCAACGCCGTGGTGGTCGAGGTGCAGGGCTGCGAAGGCCCGCTAATGTGGACCAAAAACGCGCCGGACCCTAAAGACCGGACGTGGAAACCTTAGGCCGCAGCAGCATCGGCTGAAACTGGGTTGCCGTCCAAACATCGTCCGCCGAAACTCGAGCCCGCGCGTTCCAATCCGCCACGGTGCGGGCTACCCGCATGGTGTGGTGAAGGGTACGTAGGCCAAATCCGCTCTTTCGGTGCCATTCGTGCAGGACGTCTTGCGCCGACTTGGTGAGGTTGGCGTACTGCCCTAAGGCCTCAAGCGGAAGGCTGGCATTGCCCAGCCAGGGGCCGCGGCTGCGCTGCTGTTCCTGGGCCCGGCGCATTTTAAAGGCCAATTCTTCCCAGGGCACCGGTTCCGCCCCTTCGCTCACGTTCAGCACTAATCCCATTTGAAATCGGTCCAAAAAGGGGCCCGAGAAGCGCTGTACGTACTGGTTCTTGCGGGATTCGGAGCAGCTGCAGGGAATCGTGGGGTGCCCCGAGTAGCCGCAGGGGCAGGGATTCGTAGCGCCCAATGTCTGCGGGACGAGGGATCCTTCGCGGCTCCACAGCTCTTCCATCGGCTTGCGAAGGAGTTCCAGGCTCTTCAGGGGCCGTTCGCCCAGTTCGTCCAAAAAAAGGATTCCGGAACCCGCAGCCCAAAAGGCGCCGTGCGCACCCAGCAGCTGCACGCCCGTGAGCACCGAAGCGGGCTCAACCCAAGGAAGGTTGGGCTCAGTCACCCGCCGAAGCCGGTGCACGGCGCGGGCGAATTCGGTCTTGCCCACTCCGGGCGGCCCGATTAAAAACAAGGGGTGCCGACCCGCCGCCGCGAGTCCAAGGACCAACGCGTGGTTGGGCAGGAGCTTTAGGTCGGGCCACGGCGGCAGGGGTTCCGGCCGCGCGGGCTCCCCGGAACAGTCCGGCAATGTGCCGTCGCGCACGTAGTCAATGGCCTCGCGAAGCGAATGGAGCGCCATCCAGTGCGGACTGGCCGGTCGCCACCACGCCCCTTTGGGGTACACAAAAACAGAATCTGAAGCAGCCGGGGGCGCACTTCGCTCGGCGTCGGCCATACTGAGGGCACCCACGAGGTCTAAGGTTCCGAGAGCAGTCAAGCCGGGGCGAAACGGAATTTGGCCCGAGGCCATGAGCACGCCCAAGGCGATGGGCAGATCCATCGCCGAGCCCAGCACCCACGGCCGGGTGGGCTGAAACGACACGGTAATCCGCTTGCCCGGCCACTTAAACCCCGAGGCCAGAAAGGCTGCGTGAATGCGGTTCGGAGCCTCGCGGACGGTGGGGTCGCGGGTTCCGACCATGTGAAATGAAAAACCGGGCGACGCCGCGACGTCCACCCGAAGGTCCTGCCAACGTCCGTCGGCCCAAACCCAAGAAGTTAAAGATGCTACCATGGAGCAAATCTGCCCCAGCGTGGTGCCCCGAGTCGGTTGCTAAACGAATGTACCCGTTTGCCGAAGCCTTAGCTACTCGGTCAGCCCCCAAGCCTCTTGAAGCTCCGGGTTTAAAAAGACGTGGCTGTGCAGCTTGAGGTCGGCGGATTGAATCAGCGGAATATCCTCAAAATCAAGGTGGTAATCGATCTCGGTAGTGATACTACGCAGCACCCAGCGCTTTTGGCTCTTGTTCCAAAGAAAGACTCCGAGCTCTTCGGGGGCGTCGGGCGCGGGATGAAAGGACACGATGTCCCACTCGTAGAGGTGGCGACGTTGGCGGTCACGCAGCCCCACAAACTCGTCCACATGGGCGTAATCAAAGGGCTTGCCCGTCCACCAAAAGCCGTCCGGCGAATAGAAGTCAGTTCCTTCAATTCGGCGTAGGTAGCCGACCACTCGGTCCCCAAAGCGTAACCTGTAGCGCGCTTCCTGCATACTTAGGTAACACCCTAAAGCGCCAATTGTTGCGTGCTAAATTCCGAGCTCGCGCAAGGCCGCCCGAACCGCGTCCGGCCGCAGGTTTTGGCGGCAGGCCCAATCGCCCCGACGGCACGAGTCCGAACCCAAAATGCTGCAGGGCTGGCAATCCAGTCGGGCTTCGTCCAGCAGGTGCCGCACGGGCGACGGGGCGGCAAATCCCCCCACGGGGTGGGTTCCGGCCCAAAGGGCCACGGCCGGAATTTGGTACCGGTACGCCAGGTGCTGTGCCGCGGAATCGCAGACGACTGCCGCTCGGGCCGTTCGCCACAGCGCTTCTTCTTCAGTGGGACTAAGTCCCAATGCCGCGCGGAATCCCTCGGGTGCCGCGTCGTCGGGGCCGCCCAAAAACACCGGTTCGTAACCCTCAGCGCGCAGTTGCTCCGCCAAGGCCGCGGCCTGTTCCAAGGGCCAGCGCTTGCTTTCGCGGCTGGCGTGGGGGGCAATCAGGACGAGGTTGCCGTCGCGGGGCTCGGCAGATAGGGTTCGGGCCGGAGGCCAACCTAAGGCGGACAGCGTTCGGCGGTGCAGTTCGTAGGTGCTGGGCACGGGGGTGGAACCTCCGCGAAGCACCGCTCGGCGCGCGGCACGGGGCTTGGGTACCGAGGCCCGCGGAATCTGAAGCACCCACGCGATGAACCGGCTGCTCCGGGTTCGGACGTGGCTGTGGCCGTCGTACCAGGCACTTAGGTCTGCGGAGCGCATCCAGCCCCACCAAAACCAGAGCAACCCAAAAAATCGGCGGTAGGGCCCGCGGTCGACGTCGAGGCCGTGGACTTCAATTTGGGGGTGCGCCGGCAGGCGTTCCGCCCAGCGAGGTCGGGTAAACAAGGTGATGCGGTCGCCCTCGGCGGCCGATTCCGACAGTACCGAATGAAGAAGGACCACGTCGCCAAAGGCCGAAAAGCGAACGACCCCGAGGTGGCGTTTAGCCTTGCCCCCCATAGAGCGCCGGATTGGTGGTCGGATCGTTGTACAGCTTGAACTGGCGGTAGGGCGTGTAGCGCACGGCACCCGAGGCCAAGTCCTGCCAAAGGGCCGCGCAAGCGGCCATCAGGTCGCGGTGCTGGGCATCCGCCGCTTCGAG
>JBEAQA010000153.1:0-11618 GCA_041164105.1 Bacteroidota bacterium
TTACTTCTTTAACGGTGAGGTTCACCAAAGAATCGCCAAGTGATTGAATATCAGCCATGATTGGGATATTGATTAAAAATGAAACAAATGCACAAGTTGGAAGCTGAGTGCGTAATCGTTATGCGTTGCGCTCTTCAAGAGTTTTAAGCAAGCCTGCAATGGTTTGACCACCGCCGCCTTGAAGGGCCGAAATAACGTTCTTCATCGGGCTCTCCAGCAAGAGGATGACATCTCCGATGAGTTCGTTCTTCGACTTCAGGTTGACGAGGGCGTCAAGTTGGTTGTCCCCAACAAAGATGGCCTCTTCTACGTAGGCACCTTTCAAGAGGGGCTTCGTGCCTTTCTTGCGGAAATCCTTGATCAATTTCGCGGGAGCGTTGCCGGCCTCCGAGATCATGATGCTGGAATTTCCCTTGAGGGCCGTGAACAGCTCGTCAAAATTCTTTGACGAACGCTCCATAGCCTTCTTCAGAAGGGCGTTCTTCACTACCGTCATCTTGATGTTCGCCTTGAAGCAAGCGCGACGAAGGTCGCTGGTTTGCTCGGCGTTCAATCCCGACGTATCGGCGATGTATACGGTGTTCGCGTCTTCAAGAACCTGTACGAGGTTCTCGATCATTTCGTTTTTCTCTTCGCGTGTCATGGTTTACGTCTGCTTACGCGTTTTTAGGTTCAACCGGTACGCCAGGACCCATGGTCGGGCTCAACGTAATGCTCTTGATGTAGGTGCCTTTGGCCGCGGACGGCTTCATGCGAACCAGGGTCTTGATCACTTCGTCAGCGTTGTCGCGAAGGTTCTCTGCTGAGAACGATACCTTGCCAATGCCTGCGTGAACGATGCCGTAGCGGTCCACCTTAAAGTCAATCTTACCGGCCTTCACCTCGCGAACGGCCTTGCCCACTTCCATGGTCACGGTGCCCGTTTTGGGGTTCGGCATCAAGCCACGGGGACCGAGTACGCGGCCCAAAGGACCAAGCTTACCCATAGCGGCAGGAACCGTGATGATCACGTCCACGTCCGTCCAACCGTTCTTGATTTTGTCGAGGTACTCGTCCATACCCACGAAATCAGCACCAGCCTCTTTCGCTTCAGCCTCTTTGTCCGGGGTAACCAGCGCCAAGACCTTGATGGTCTTACCGGTTCCGTGCGGAAGGCTTACCGTACCACGTACCATTTGGTTGGCTTTACGCGGGTCTACACCCAGGCGTACTGCCAGATCCACACTACCGTCAAACTTGGTCGTGGAGACTTCCTTCACAAGGGCCGAAGCCTCTTCGAGGTTGTAGAGCTTGCCCGGCTGAATTTTCGCCGTAGCTGCTTTCATCTTTTTCGTCATCGTTGCCATAATTTGATCGGATTATGCTTGGGGCTTAGTTCCGGTTACGGTAATACCCATGCTGCGGGCAGTACCAGCTACCATGCTCATGGCGCTGTCCATCGTGAAGCAGTTGAGGTCAACCATCTTGTCTTCAGCAATGGCTTGAACTTGCTGCCAAGTCACTTTGCCTACTTTGTTGCGGTTCGGTACACCCGATCCGCTCTTGAGTTTAGCCGCTTCCAAAAGCTGCACCGCAACAGGCGGCTGCTTGATGATAAAGTCAAACGACTTATCAGTGTAAACCGTGATAACTACCGGAAGTAGTTTACCTGGCTTATCTTGGGTACGCGCATTAAACTGCTTGCAGAACTCCATGATGTTCACGCCCTTCGCACCAAGTGCGGGGCCCACCGGAGGAGACGGGTTCGCGGCGCCACCGCGGACCTGCAGCTTAACCATCGCGCTGATTTCCTTTGCCATTGTTTGTTGTTATTACTTTTCTTACTTAGCGTGCCGCTGCGGTTGGAAGCTCCGCTTGGCTATCGGTTGCTCACACCGTTAATTTTCTTTCTCGACTTGCATGAAGCTCAACTCCAGCGGAGTCTTGCGTCCAAAAATCTTGACCATGACTTCGAGCTTGCGCTTGTCCTCATGAATTTTTTCAATCGTACCGATGAAATCGCGGAACGGACCGTCGATCACCTTGACGCTTTCGCCCAGAACGAACGGAACCGCTACGTGCTCTGCGCTCTCGGCCAACTCGTCGACCTTGCCGAGCATGCGGTTAACTTCGGCGGCGCGCAACGGGGTCGGATCTCCGCCCTTTGTTTCGCCCAAGAAGCCAATAACGCCCGGGATGTTCTTAAGGACGTGCACAAATTCGCCGGTCAAAATGCCCTCAAGCATGATGTAGCCCGGAAAAAAGTTGCGCTCCTTGAGGACTTTCTTGCCGTTGCGGATTTGGTACACCTTCTCGGTGGGGATCAGCACCTGGCCCAGCAACGAAGCCATGCCGGTACGCTGAACCTCTTGTTCAATGTGCGACTTGGTCTTGTTTTCTTGGCCGCTAATTGCGCGAACCACATACCACTTCATTCCTTCCGTAGACATACGATTAGGCCAAAAGGTTGTAGACAAAATCCAAAACGGTCGACAGACCCTTGTCCATCGCGAAGACCACGAGGGCAAATACGAGCGAAGCGACAATCACCACAACCGTACTGCGTTGCAGGTTAAGCCACGTAGGCCATGTGGTGCGGTGGGCAAATTCTTCCCAAGATTCGCGGAGGTAAGAGCGGAGCGCTTCCATGGTTTGATTCGATTCGTTCGTTAGTCAGCTTTAGCACGGGTGGAGAGATTCGAACTCCCATCAATGGTTTTGGAGACCACTATTCTACCCTTGAACTACACCCGTAGACGAGAAAAGGTACCCCGGAATTTCCGGGGCACCTCTAACCCGAACAGAGTCCTCTTAGTCGAGGAGCTCCGTGATCTGGCCAGCGCCTACGGTACGGCCACCCTCACGGATAGCGAAACGCAGACCCTTGCTAAGTGCTACCGGAGCGATGAGGTTAACCTCGATCGTCAGGTTGTCACCCGGCATAACCATTTCCGTACCAGCGGGGAGCATGATCTCACCCGTTACGTCCGTGGTGCGGAGGTAGAACTGGGGACGGTACTTGTTGTGGAACGGCGTGTGACGGCCACCCTCTTCCTTCTTCAGGATGTAGACCTCAGCCTTGAACTTGGCGTGGGGCTTCTGAGAGTTCGTCTTGGCGATAACCATACCGCGACGGATTTGAGCCTTGTCGATACCACGGAGCAGGAGACCTACGTTGTCACCAGCCTCACCGCGGTCAAGGATCTTGCGGAACATTTCAACACCCGTGATGGTCGAGGTCAATTTCTCGTCACCAAAACCGATGATGTCTACACCGTCACCCGTGTTCGCAACACCCGTTTCGATACGGCCCGTAGCTACGGTACCGCGACCGGTGATCGTGAATACGTCTTCGATCGGCATCAAGAAGTCCTTGTCCTTGTCGCGAACCGGCTCTTCGATCCAAGCGTCAACAGAGTTCATCAACTCCATAACGGTGTCAACCCACTTCTGCTCGCCGTTCAAGCCACCAAGAGCTGAACCTTTGATAACCGGAGTGTTGTCGCCGTCGTACTTGTAGAACGAAAGAAGGTCGCGGATTTCCATTTCAACGAGCTCGAGGAGTTCCTCGTCGTCAACCATGTCAACCTTGTTCATGAATACTACGATGCGGGGTACACCAACCTGACGGGCAAGCAGGATGTGCTCGCGGGTCTGGGGCATAGGACCGTCGGTCGCAGCTACTACCAGGATGGCGCCGTCCATTTGGGCAGCACCCGTAACCATGTTCTTAACGTAGTCAGCGTGGCCCGGGCAGTCAACGTGAGCGTAGTGACGGTTTGACGTCTCGTACTCTACGTGAGCCGTGTTGATGGTGATACCGCGCTCTTTTTCTTCGGGAGCGGCGTCGATTGAATCGAAGCTGCGAGCCTGAGAAAGACCAGCGTTAGCCAATACCGTAGTGATAGCGGCCGTGAGGGTGGTTTTACCGTGGTCGACGTGACCGATGGTACCGATGTTGAGGTGCGGTTTGTTCCGCACGAAATTCTCCTTTGCCATTGCGAATTAGAGAGTTAAGAGAGATTAATAAAACCTGTACTGTGAACGTTGAGCCAATGGCGGGAATTGAACCCGCGACCTTTTCCTTACCAAGGAAACGCTCTACCCCTGAGCTACATCGGCGGTGGAGCGGAAGACGGGATTCGAACCCGCGACCCTCAGCTTGGAAGGCTGATGCTCTACCAACTGAGCTACTTCCGCGGTAAGCTGTTGTGGGAGTAGATGGACTCGAACCACCGATGCCGTTAGGCGACAGATTTACAGTCTGCTGCAATAGCCACTATGCGATACTCCCATTGTACAGTTTAGTACATAAACTTCGCGCCCTGCAGAGCAATTAGAGCCAGCAGAGGGACTCGAACCCCCGACCCACTGATTACAAATCAGTAGCTCTACCAACTGAGCTATGCTGGCGTAGGGGTTAAACCCTGCAGTACGCGAAAAAGAACGTTGCTGCCCGTGCAGCACGGCCGCTTTTTCAAACGGACTGCAAATGTAGACAAAAATCTGATTATTTCAATACCTACTTTGCCCTTCGTAGCTTTTTTGTCTTTGCCTTGGTTTCGCGGGCCACCCTTCTTAGGCGATCCACCGCGAGCGACAGGGCCTTTTCAAAGGTTTTGGCCT
Organism: Bacteroidota bacterium; assembly: GCA_041164105.1. Classification (GTDB taxonomy): domain Bacteria; phylum Bacteroidota; class Bacteroidia; order Flavobacteriales; family Schleiferiaceae; genus TMED14. The sequence continues at coordinate 4,606 of JBEAQA010000153.1, forward strand.
CTTTGCGCACCACCAAATCTTCGCCCGGAATGTGCAGCGTTATTTCAGCTATTTTGTTTTCAGCCAAGTGGTTGTTGTCAATCCGAAAAAAAACCGTGGCGTGCACGGCACGCTGGTACACTTGCTGAATGCGTTCGAGGCGCTCGTGCGCAAAATCGATGAGGCGGCTGCTTGCTTTGAATTGGACCGCACGAATTTCTGTAACCATAACAAGGAAGTTTTGAGCCCTCCCCTATCGGCCGCGGGGATGGGCGCGTTGGTAGACCGATTTAAGTTGTTCCACCGACGCATGGGTGTAGACTTGCGTGGCCGATAAATTCGCGTGCCCCAAAAGCTCGCGGATCACCGTAAGTTCTGCTCCCATGTCAAGCAGGTGGGTCGCGAACGTGTGCCGCAGTGCGTGCGGTCCGAGGCGATCTGCCGTGCTTGCCCTCTGAAGGTACGACTTTACCACGGAATACACAATACGGGGTTGAATGGCGGTTCCTTTTCGGGTGCAAAAAACAAAGGGGCTGACGGATTCCCACTCGGCCTGGTGCCGCTTGAGGGCGTCCAACCAGTCTGGCAGGAGCGGAATTTCGCGGTCTTTGCGGCCCTTGCCGCGCACGCGCAGCACGGAACCCTGTATTTGGCGGTAGGTCATGCTCACCAATTCGGAACGGCGGATTCCGGTCGCGTACAGCGTAAACAGCAAGAACTGGTCGCGGCGCCCCAAGGGGCTGTCTTCAAAAAACGTCGGGTCGAGGAGCGCATTGACCTCGTCCGCCGAAAGGGCCCGCACCACCCGATTGGGCGTGCGCAGCAGGGGAACCCCCTCAGCGGGGTTGGGCACCGCCGCGTCGCCCTGGGCCCGCCAGCGGTAGTACGTCCGCAGCGCGCTCAGCTTTCGGTTGACGGAACGCGCGGTGGTTCCGTGCTGCACCAGGTCCGACACCCAATCGCGCACATGGCTTCGATTGGCCCCTTCTGCTTCGGGCATGCCCAGCGCGAATTCCGCGTAGGTAAACCACTGGCCAAGGTCGCGACCGTAGGCCGCCACCGTCGCCTCGGAACGGCGGCGTTCCCAACGCAGGTAATCAAGAAAGGGTTGCAGCATAAAAAAAGCCCCGAGGAGTTCTCGAGGCTCAATTTAGGGTTAAGGACCTAATTATTCGGCGTCTTTCAAACGAAGACCCTGAACATACGTTGCCTTAATGATTTCTTTGCGGCGGTTCACCGACGTCTTGGTGAACTGCTGGCGACTGCGCAATTGGCGCATCGTGCCGGTCTTGTCGAACTTTCGCTTGTAACGCTTAAGCGCGCGATCAATTCCTTCACCTTCTTTAACTTGTACTACGAGCATAATGGGGACACCTCCTCTCTTTGGGCTGCAAAGGTACAACTATTTCCGGATATAGAAATACTGGGGCAGCAAGCGCACTTGGGCGGAATCAAACGGCGCTAACGCAAACACTTCAGTCCACGAGGCTACGGGGCGAACGCGGCTGCGGAATCGGTGCAGCGCACGCACTTGGGCGGAGCGCCACAGCGGATGCTGGTAGAGCACTTCCTCGGGCGCGCTGTTGAGGTCGAGCGGCTCGGGCAGAATCAGCACCCAGTCCACCTCGCCCCGCGCGTCCCAGCGCCGCAAAAGGGCCGAGTCCACCCCGCCCCACCGGCTGCGGTCGCGCAAGAATCCTTCGACCTTCCAGTCCGGCCATCCTTGGGCGGTGAGCCATACGGCTCCGACCGTGTCCGAAGCCGCCTTTGGCCGCACGCGGGGTTCGGGACGGCTCCACTCCCGCTCGGGCGGATTGGAGCGGTCGGGGTAGCGGCGTTCCCTCGGCGGGTAGACTTCTTCGGGCACAAGCGGGAACTCGGCCCAACGGGGCTCGGGGTCCGGTTCCGTGTTCAACCCCTGCCAAATGAAAAGGGCGAGGAAAAACCCCGCCCATCCTAGATCGACCACCCACGGTTTGGGGTGGCGCGTGCTCATTCCGGATCGTTTTGCGAAAACGAATCCGGCTCACCTTTGGGGGGTGTGCGCAAGACTTTGAAAAAGAAGTAGGCCGTAATCACGGTTACCAGGCCCTGGGTGGCCAGCATCATGGCCCAAGCAGCAGTTGTCATCGGTTAAGCAGTTTGGGTTCGGCGGCGCTTGGCCGAGAAGACCAGCACCGAAAGGAATACGAAGAGGGCCACAAGGAGCAGGCGCGCCAAATGGCTGTAGAAAATCTTGTTGACAAAGAAGCCCGTCGCCACTTGGTCGCCCGCGCGGACGCTCTGGCCCGTGGCCACGGTGACGTTCACCTCTTCGGCAGGCCAAGCGTACTCGGCCAAGACCTCGGTCTCGGACGCAATGCGCAGGGTGGTCACCCCGGCTTCAGTCGCCACGTCGGCCACACCGGTAGCCTCCGCTTCGAAGTAGTCGGCCCAAGCCTGTCGGTTGTGGACGATGTCGACGTTTTGGAGCTGGCCGATGATGCTCGACGAATCAAATTCCCAGCCGTTGGTCAGGGCGCCCTTCCAGTCGTTGCCCTTGGGCGAAATCAGACTCAGCACAAAGACCAGCATCAGGATGGTCGGCGTGACGTACTTCAGGATGGGCTTGTATATTTTGGGAAGGGTGATGTCCGAACCGCGGTTGATTTCGTCCCAGCCCTTGTCGACGCCCCATACCCACGAGAACAGAATGGCTTCGACCAATCCAAAGAAGACGAGGCCGACGGTTCCGGCCCAGTAGTCGTACTGGTCAAACACCCCCTCTTGGTAGAACAGCACGGTCGGCATGCCCACAATGAGGGTCACAAGGCCAAAGGACCACGCCGCCTTATTGAGGCTGAACTTGAACTCGTCCTGCATGAAGCCCACCCACGGGGAACCCATAGCGAGGGAGCTGGTGATTCCGGCAAAAAAGAGCAAGCCAAACCACATGACGCCCGCGACGGTGCCGAGTACCGTGCCCCACTTGCCAAACAGGAAGGGCATGGTTTGAAAGGCCATGGCGAAGCCCGCGTTTTCTTTGACCCAATCGAGGCCGAGGTAGCCGACAGCAATGGGAATTACGATGCTCGCGCCAAGGACGATTTCGACGAAGCCGTTCATCCAACCGGCGGCCATGGCGTTCAGGGCGATGTCGTCCTTGGGCTTGACGTAGGCGGCGTAGCAGTGGATGGTGCCCATTCCGACCGAAAGCGTAAAGAAGATTTGGCCCGCGGCCGCCAGCCACACGTTGGGGTTGCTGAGGGAGTCAAACTGCGGGTTCCACAAAAAGTTAAATCCGAGCATGGCGTCGCAGTCGGTGCAGCCCACGGGAGCACCCGCATCGCCGAGCATGAAGGCCCGAGCGGCCAGAAAGACCCCGAAGATGAGCAGCAGGGGCATGCCGATTTTGGCGACCCGTTCGATTCCGCCCTCAAGACCGCGGCTGAGAATCCAGGTGTTCAGCGCCAAGACAATGACGTAGAACCACACGGCCTCGTAGGGAATACCCGTAGTGCTGTGGCCGATGTCGACGTAGCTGGTGAAAAAGTCCGCAACTTGCGTCTGGCTCAGGCCACTGAAGGTCTGCTTGACCGAATGGAAGACGTAGGACATGGTCCACGACTCAATGTAGGTGTAGTAGGCGGCGACGGCGATGTTGGTAAAGATGCCGAAGACGCCGAAGTACTTCCAAAAGCGCTTGCGCCCCATGGTGTCGAGGATGAACGGGGTGCTGTGGTCGCCGCGGGTTCCGCCAAAGCGGCCCGAAGACCATTCGATCCACAGGAGCGGAATGCCCAAAAGCAAAAAGGACACGAGGTACGGAATGATGAAGGCTCCGCCGCCGTTCTTGACGGCCTGCACCGGGAACCGCAGGAAGTTGCCGAGGCCCACGGCGTTGCCCGCCATGGCTAAAATTAATCCGACCCGGGTTCCCCAGGACTGCGTGTTGGTACTCATAGGTGTTTGGGCTTAGCTAAGATTCCCAAATATAGGTATCTCATCTAAGACCGCACGGAAGGAATGGGGATTGAATCCCAAATCTTTTCGTGCCTTGCCGATGTCAAAGCCCGTGACCGGCGGACGCTTGGCCGGTTGGCCCAGCGATTCGCTGCTGACGACGTCGATCAGGCTGGCATCGAGCTGGGCGTGCTCCGCCACCTGCTGAACCAGCTCGAGGATGCTCATGGTGTCGGGACCGCTGAGGTGGTAGATGCCCTCAGCCCCGCGCTCTGCGATGCGCAGGCAGCCCTCGGCCAGGTCAACGCTCCACGTTGGGCTGCGCACTTGGTCGTCGACGACGCGGATGCGTTCGCCGCGCTGCAGGGCGCCGCGGGCCCACAAGATGATGTTGCTGCGGCTCAGACCCGGCACGTAGCCGATCACGAGTACCGTGCGCGCTATGGTGAAGCGGGCCCCGCTGGCCTTAACCGCCTCTTCGGCGTGCAGCTTGGACCAACCGTACACACTCAGGGGCGCCGGCTGGGCGTCCTCAGCGTAGGGCCCGTTTTGGCCGTCAAAAATGAAGTCGGTGCTGATGAAGATCAAGTGCACCCCGTGGCGCGCGCAGGCCTCGGCGCAGAGGCGGGTGGCGTCCACGTTGAGTTTTTGGCAGGTCTCGGGCTCTTTTTCGCAGTCGTCCACTTGGGTCATGGCCGCCGAATGGATGACGACGTCCGGGCGAAATTCGGTCAGTACGCGCTCGTAGTCTTCGGCGCGGGTCGTATCGAGCTCGGCGTACGGAAACCCGAAGTGGTTGCCCCGAGCGGGGCCGCGGCCCGTCGCCAGCAGTTCATGCCGGCCTTGGGCCAAGTAAAGCAGCGACTGACCAAGCAGGCCGTTGGCGCCCGTGACCAGGATTTTCAGTGGGCGAAGCGCGGAATCAGCCACGGTAGGCGGTTTTGATTTCGCGGGCCAAGGCTTCGGCCGCCTCGGTGGCGGCTTGGCGCCAGTCTGGACCGGCGGATGCGTACATGATGCTGCGCGAGGCGTTGATCAGCAGGCCCATGCCGGGTTTGCCGCGAAAGGCTCCGTGGCGAACGACGTCCTCGGCGCTTCCGCCCTGGGCCCCCACGCCGGGAACCAAGAAAAACGTCTCGGGCATGCGGTCGCGCAGTGCGCCCAGCGCCTCGGGGCGCGTGGCACCCGCCACCACCATGAGGTTTTCAGGTGAACCCCATTGAAGGTAGGCGTCGGCTACGGCTTCGTACACCCGACGGCCGTCGTGCAGCGCAAGCTGCTGCAGGTCGTCCGCCCCAGGGTTGCTGGTGAGGCCCAGACCCACGACCCACTTGCCGTCGCGCAGAAATGGCTCTACGCTGTCGCGGCCCATGTAGGGCGCTACGGTGATGGCGTCGTAGCCCATCACACCCAAAATGCCCTCGGCGTAGCGGGCGGCGGTGTTGCCGATGTCGCCGCGCTTGGCGTCGGCGATCAAGAAGGGCTGCTGCGGCAGGGCCCGAAGGTGCTGGGTCACCGCGTCCAAGGCGTCCCAACCTGGGCGGCCCAGCGCCTCAAAGAAGGCGAAATTCGGCTTGTAGGCTACGGCGACGTGGGCGGTGGCGTCAATAATTCCAACGCAAAACGTCGTGAGGTCCGTGCCCGCCGGAAGTTTGGCGGGATCCGGATCCAGACCTACGCAGAGCCCGTGGCCCGCGGCTTCGATGCGTTCGCTGAGTTGGGCGTAGTTCATTCGTCGGCTCCTTGCTTTAGGCGCTCGGCGTGGTCGGCCACCCGCAGGCCTTCAATCAGGGCCTTGAGGTCGCCGTTCATCACGTCGGGCAGGTTGTAGACCGTCAGGCCAATGCGGTGGTCGGTCACGCGGCTCTGCGGAAAGTTGTAGGTTCGAATCTTGGCGCTGCGGTCGCCCGTACTCACCAGCGTTTTGCGGTGCTCGGCCACGGCCGCGTCGCGCTCGGCGCGGGCCTTGTCCCAAATCCGGGCGCGGAGCACGGTCAGGGCGCGGTCGTAGTTCTGGTGCTGCGAACGGCCGTCCTGGCATTCCACCACAATGCCCGTCGGAAAGTGCGTCAGGCGCACGCCCGATTCCGTCTTATTGACGTGCTGGCCGCCCGCTCCACTCGAGCGGAACGTGTCCTTGCGAATGTCGACGTCCCGGATCTGAACGTCGAGCTCGTCGGCCTCGGGAAGCACCGCTACCGTCGCCGCCGACGTATGGACGCGGCCTTGGCTCTCGGTAGCCGGCACGCGCTGCACACGATGCACGCCGCTCTCAAACTTTAGGGTTCCGTAGACCTGTTCGCCGCGGATTTGCACGCTGGCTTCTTTAATTCCGCCCACCGAACCCTCGGTCAGGCTGAGCATTTCGGTGGTCCACCCCTTTTCTTCGGCGAAGCGCAGGTAGGACCGCAGGAGTTCCCCGGCAAACAGCCCGGCCTCGTCGCCTCCGGTGCCGGCGCGCACTTCAAGCACGGCGTCTTTGGCGTCCTCGGGGTCCTTGGGGATCAGGAGTTCCTTGATTTCGGTTTCGAGGGCGGCGATTCGGATGCGCGCGGCATCAAACTCTTCTTGCGCCATTTCGCGCATTTCGGGGTCTTTCTCGGAATCCAGCAGCTGCTGGGCCTCGTCCCGGTTGGCCAGGGCCTCGAGGTAGCGGGCGCGAGCCTGCACGATCTCGTCGAGTTCTTTGTATTCGCGGTTCAGGCGAACAAAGCGCGCCGGGTCGGCCGCCAGCTCGGGCGTCATGAGCTGGTCGTGAACGTCCTGGTGGCGAATCCAGATGGCCTGAAGTTTTTCTACGAGGTTCATGCGCGGCGGTAGGTATGAATTCCGTCGGGCGCATGCAGTTCCACCTCGGGGGCGGAACTCGGTTCCACCCGACCAATAATTTGGGCGTCCACCCCAAAGCTCTTCGACACCGCGATGGCGCGTTCGGCAGCCTCGAGGCTGTCCACGTAGAGTTCCATGCGGTGGCCCATGTTAAACACCTCAAACATTTGACGGTAGGGCGTAGCCGATTCCGCTCGAATTAATTCAAATAATGGCGGAACGGGGAATAAATGGTCCTTGACGACCTTGCCTTCGCGCAAAAA
>JBEAQA010000154.1:0-5111 GCA_041164105.1 Bacteroidota bacterium
CTTTACGATGGTTCAGGAGCCAAACAGCGTGAACTACGCCATTGATGCGCAGCTTGAGGTGGCCGCTGGAGCGTTGACCATTCCCTTTCCTTGGCAGCAGTCCGGAACCGGAACCTGGCTCGCCAAATCGGGCAACGGCGTGGCGCCGGATTCCGTCATTATTACGGCTACGGACGGCACCATATCGCGCTATGAAGTACTCAGTATTCTCGAGAGCGCCATCCGCCTGCGCACCACCACGGACATCACCACGCCCGCCGAAGGAACACTGAATCTGGAGTTTAGCTTCGCGCGCCAATAGCTTAAGCATTTATTGCAGGTTTTCTGCGGAACCCGGGCACTTTTTGCCCGGGTTTTTTAATGCCCCATTCCGAAGATTTGGCATATAATTTTCATGGATTGGAGCATGCACTGGACCGACGGACTAATTCTACTTTTTGGCCTCGTAACGTTTGGAATCGAATGGCTGCTGCTGCGAGCGCACGGCAAAAAGGTTAGTTTTCAGCAGTCCGCGCTCAACCTTTCGCTCGGCATGATTGAGCGCCTTTTTGCGCTGCTGTCGCTGAGTTTTGGTCTTTGGCTAACCTCGGAGCTGGTGGATTTTCGAATCGTGGGCGAGGTTACCCCGTCGTGGCTGAACTTCGCCTTGGCCTTTATTGGCGTCGACTTTTTTTGGTACGTCTACCACCGGATTTCGCACCGAGTGAGCCTGATTTGGGTGGCCCACTTGGTGCACCACCAACCTGAAGAGTACAACTTCAGCGTGAATTTCGCGAATTCGCCGTTGGGCTACTTCGTGCGGGTGCTGGTGTACAGTCCGCTGGTGCTCTTTGGGATTGACCCCGAGTACATTGTCTTGGCCAACATCATCAACGGATTTTATCAAGCCCTGCTGCACAGCGAATTGTGGCCGGCGTGGATCGGGCTCGAACGCTTCATCGTCACGCCCCGCTTTCACCAGATCCACCATTCGTCGGCCCACGCGCACTTGGACAAAAATTACGGCGGAATGCTGACGGTATGGGATCGGCTGTTTGGCAGCTACCACGACGGTCGGGAGCCCATTACGTACGGCCTGACCAAGCCCATCGAACAGCGCGATCCGTTTTATGTGAGTTCGTTTTACGCGGCCCGCTTGCTGCAGAATTTTCGAGATTTTCCGTTCGGTACGGCGGTTCGCTTGCTGTTCGCTGGCCCCGAGAAGCAGCCGGCTGAAATGCCGCGGCTCTACCGGGTTCCCGTGCGCTATTCGCCCGGCTCGGTGCTGCTCGGCTTTGGGGTGTTTCTGTGCGGGTTCTTTTTGACGGGGTCGGGGCTTGTTCCGTTCTGGGCCGCATTTGCACTTGCTTTTAGCGGAATTTTTCTCGCGAGCGGTATCGTACCTTTGCCGCCCCGAGCGAAAGCGCCGCGCGCTTGAGCTTTAGGTTGGCTCTGTAGTACAATGGATAGTATGTGGGTTTCCGGAGCCTAAGATGCAGGTTCGATTCCTGCCAGGGCTACAACAGGGACGAACCCGCTGCGCGAGCAGCGGGTTTTTTTATGCCCTAAGCTTCGGCGTCGGTGCGGCCCTCTTGGCACTCGGCCAGGGCCTGCTGGGCCTTTTTGAGCTCACTTTGGGCCTTCTTTTTGGCGGTTTCGGCCTTGGTGGCCGCTTCGTGGGCCGCGCTCAGTTCGCTTTGAAGTTGGCTAAGGCTGCTGCGCAGCTGTTCGGCCTCGTGGCGCCATTTGGCGGCCTCGCTCGCTTTGGCGGCGAGGTCTTTAGCGTCTTTGCTTTGGGTCCAGTACGTATAGCCGGCGTAGAGCACCATTCCGGCCAAGATTAAAATCCGGATTTCGGGCGTCCACGCGCCCAAACTGGGCACGGCGTAGCTCAGGGCGAACAAGCCGATCAGTACGGCGCCCAGCACGAGCAGAATGCGTTCAAAAAGCGATTGGTTCATAGGGTGGGCAATTGGATAGGTTAAGGTACGGAATTCCGCTCGGGGTTTGTCGAGGGGTGCAAATTCCGCAGCCGCGTACGGCGTTATGGGCAGTATTAAATGTTTTAATGCGAGGAGTTTGGGCAGAGATTTTGCCCCAGCAACCCAAACCAGTAACGAAATGAAAACACCTCAAATATTTGGAATTGCGCTGGGCCTGGCCCTGCTCAGCTCGTGCACCGTGGTGCGCCAAGGGGACGTGGGCGTCAAGCGCACGCTCGGTAAAATCAGCAAACGCGAAATCCAGCCCGGACCGCGCCTGTACAACCCCTTTTTGACGACGATTATTCAGGTTCCGACCCGGACGACCAACCTTGAAGTCAAGCTCGACTTGCCGTCCAAAGAGGGATTGAATGTGGGCGCCGAGATTTCGATTCTGTACCACATCGACCAGCGGCGCGCGACGGACGTGGTCGGAACCATCGGTCCGGACTACGAGATGTCGATGATTTTGCCCGTGTTTCGCGCGGCAGCGGCGGACGTGACCGCGGGTTTTATGGCCAAAGACATGCACACGGGCAACCGGCTTGGAATCGAGACGGCGATTAAAACCAGCATGATGGGCCTGCTTGAGGACCGCGGCTTTGTGATTGAAGCGGTACTGATGAAGTCGATTAAGCTTCCGGCGGGCTTGTACCGTGCGATTGAAGAAAAGCTTCAGGCGGAGCAGGAGGCCCAGCGCATGGAATTTGTGCTGCAGCGCGAGCGCCAAGAGGCCGACCGACGCATCATTGAAGCGGAGGGCATTCGCGACGCCAACAAGATTATTTCTGAAGGTTTGACGCCCCAAATCATTCAGTACAAGACGATTGAGGCCTACCGCGAGCTGTCGAAGTCGCCCAACACCAAGGTGATTGTCGGCGGCGGTAAGGACTTTATTCTGAACCCCTAAGGGGCTCAGGGCCTAAGGGGTCTCGGCGTCGTCGCGGTTGCGGTAGCCGAGGACCCTCAGGGTGGCGAGCGCCAAGAATACGGCAAGCGCCGAGGCCAATGTGGCCTCGGCGTTGTCGTTTAGGGTCAGAGCGGCGGCGATGGCAGCTAGGGCCCCCAAGCCCAGCAGGCCGGGCAGCATCGGGCGGGCCACCCTATTGGCCTTGACCCAGTGAATAGGCCGAGACGCCGTCAAAGCGGTAGAGGTTTTCGGTCTTGACGACGTCGATACCGTGTTCGGCCGCGGCGTGGAGCAGGTCGATGATGCGCTGCTTCGGCACGAGGCCCCCCGCCGGGTTTTTGAAGCGGCAGCGCCAGTGGTCCGTACAGAACGTTTCGGGGAAGCCGTTGGGCCAAACCTTGATTCCGCGGTTCGTAATCATGCTCAGTGCGGCGTCCTCGAGGTTGATTTTTTGAACCAGCTCGGCCAGTTGGTCCGCAGAACTTCCGGGCCAGTGCACAAAGAGGTCCACGCCTTCCAATTCCTTGGTTTTGGGCGCTTTGCGGGTGAACGGCTTGATTTCGATCTTGGACTCGCCGCGGTAGCGCACGGCCTTGAGCTGGCTGGGCTCCTGGCCGAGGTTGGCGATGACGGCGTCGGCGAACTCGCGGGTTCCGACCTTTTCACGACTCAGGCCTTCGGTAAAGATGTCGTAGGTGTGGGTGCCGTCCTCGAGGGTCTTGAGCCAGGCGTTGTGGACGCGTTCGGCCACCCCGTACTGGCCGAGGTGGTTGAGCATCAGAATGGCTCCGTGCAGCAGCCCTGAGGGGTTGGCGACGTTTTGGCCGGCGCGGCGCGGGGCGGAACCGTGAATCGCCTCAAACATGGCGCACTCGCTGCCGATGTTGGCGGATCCGGCCAGGCCGACGCTTCCGGTGATTTGGGCCGCGACGTCCGAGAGGACATCCCCGTAAAGGTTGGGCATCACGATGACGTCAAAGGCCTCGGGGGTGTCGGCCAACTTGGCGGCGCCGATGTCGACAATCCAGTGCTCGTTTTCAATCTCGGGGTATTCCGCGGCGATTTCGTCAAAAACTTGGTGGAACAGGCCGTCGGTCTGCTTCATGATGTTGTCTTTAGTGAAGCAGGTGACCTTTTTGCGGCCCTGGGTGCGCGCATACTCAAAGGCGTAGCGCACAATGCGCTCGCAGCCCGGACGGCTAATCAGCTTGAGGCACTGCACGACCTCGTCGGTCTGCTGGTGCTCGATTCCGGCATAAAGGTCTTCTTCGTTTTCGCGCACGATGACCACGTCCATGATCGGATGCTTGGTGGTCACGTACGGATGCAAGCTCACGCAGGGGCGCACGTTGGCAAAGAGCCCAAGGAACTTGCGCGTGCTGACGTTCAGGCTTTTGTAGCCGCCGCCCTGCGGCGTCGTGATGGGGGCCTTCAGAAATACTTTGTTGCGGCGGATGGTTTCCCACGAGTCCGGGTGGATGCCCGCGCTGTTGCCCGAGAGGTAGAGCTTTTCGCCCACTTCGATTTCGTCGATTTCGAGCTCGGCGCCTGCCGCCTTGAGAATTCGGAGGGTCGCCTCCATGATTTCGGGTCCGATGCCGTCCCCGTACGCTACCGTAATGCGTGCCATAATTGCCAATTTTGGGCAAAATTCCAACCCGTGGCTCCGCGATTTTATTTATCGATTAGTTAGTTAGCATTAGATTATTTAATAAAAAAGCGCCCCGGTGGAGGGCGCTTTCGATCTTTTTTAGGGCGGAATCTTAGAACCGCACCTGGTAGTCGCTGAGGTAGCCGGCGAGTTCCTCGATGGCCTCCTTGTCTTTTTTACTCAGGTCCAGGCGGCGCGCTTGGCTGAGGTGGGCCTCGGCGGCCGCAAAGTCGCGGCTGGCAACCTCGGCCTCAATAACGTTGCGGTAGAGTTCGGCGATGATCTTAGCGTTGATTCGGGCCTTTTTGTCTTCGGCATCGAACTCGGTAATAGCCTTGCTCCAGAGGGCTTCGGCGGCGCGCAGCTTGGCGGCCCCGGCTTCGTAGCTGCCGTTCAGCTTTTCAAATCCTTCGCGGGCAATTTGAAAGGCCTCGGCCAGGTCGCTGTAGTCGGCCTTCTTGGATTCCGGAACAAATACCACCGTAGTGCGCGTCGGGTGGGTGGTGCCCAAGCGGCTGTTCAGCAGGTTCTTGGCGGCCGTCATGTTGGCGCTAACCACGGATTTTTGCAGGGCGTCCAGGTGGTACTG
>JBEAQA010000155.1:0-8082 GCA_041164105.1 Bacteroidota bacterium
TACCGACCCCCAACCTTTCCAAATGCACCGGCGATTCGCTGCGCCTCGAGCTCAACGTGGCCGGTTCAGCGATGGCAGCGGCCAACCACTTTCGGGTGATGATTGCTCCGGGCGCTCCTGCGGCGTTCACCACCGCCAATTCCGATACGCTGCCGGTGGTAAAGCTTCGTTCCATTCTGCCCCTGCCTGTCGGAACGGACTCGAATTCCGTCGGAACCAAGTACATCTGGGTGATTGTTTCGGACAGCATCAAAGTGAACGGTTTCTATTCCGTCGTGATTCAAGGTTCCAGCCCTGTGCTGTGGTCCGACACCATCCAATTGCTGGTGAACGTAAGCCCCCCGGCTGAAGTTGTTAGCATCGTGGGAGGGTTTGACAACCTCCACACCGGCGGACCGGACTGGGGATTCTGCCCGAACGACACGCTGACCCTCTACGCCAATACGGGTCAAAATGGCTACCAGTGGTACAAAGACGGCACCTTGATGGCCGGCGAGACCAACGACTCTCTACTGGTGTACAATTCCGGAACCTACAGTGTTGAAGTGAGCAACGGCGTCTGCACGAAAATGTCGGCTGATACGATTGTCAACATGTTCCAGCCGACCACGTCTCTGGTGCACAAGCCGGGAACCATGACCACCATTGAAATCCTGGACAAGGATGCGGTGATCGACTCAATTGGGTTCTGCGAGACCGAATTTATTCAGCTTGAGGGTCCCACCCCGATGACTACCGGTACGGGTATTTTGTACCAATGGCTGCGCGATTCCGTGGGCCTGTTCGGCCAAACATTTGTGGTGCCCATCCCCGGTGCCAACCAAGTTGCCTTCAGCACGAACGAAGGCGGCGTCTACTACCTTGAAACGGTGTGGAACCCCGGCGGTTGCCCCGACACGAGCGACGCATTTTGGCTCTTCGTGGATTCCGTTCCCGATACCGAAATCCAGCCCTTGGCATGGCCCGGTCAAACACAGGCGTCCCTGAGCTACTGCCAAGGCGATTCGATTCAGTTAGCGGCCATTACCGCCCAGCCCGGTTGGACGTACCAATGGCAAGTTCGCTACCCGGCGGGCAGCGGAAACTGGTCTACGATTCCCAACCAAACGAGCGATAAGCTGACGGTTACGACGGCTATTGCCCCCGGAAGCGCGGAGTACCGACTTCAAATTGACAACGACTACTGTACCCACGTTTCAAGCGAGCTTTTGGTGACGGTATTTACGCTGCCCACCGTAACTGTGGCTCCGGCGGACTCCTTGGCCTTGTGTGCTGGCGACTCCGTACTCGTGGGCGTGACCGGCAACAGCACCAGCTACCTGTGGGTTTTCCCGGGCGGCAGCTTCAGCGGAGCCTCGTTCTACGCTAAGGTCCCGGGCACCTATGTGGTGGCGGGCACGAACGCCAACGGCTGCACCAGCTACGACACGCTAAAAGTGTACTACTTCACGGTGAACGCCGACGCGGGCCCGGACCAAACAGTACTTCCCGGTTCGACGGTACAGTTGAATGCCACGGGCGGACTGCTGTACTACTGGTACGCTAACGTTCCGACCTACTTCAGCGATCCGTACAATCCCAATGCCCAGACGGTTCCGACCCAGGACACCACCATGTACATTGTCGAAGTCCTGAATTCGTACGGCTGCTTTGATACCGATACGATGTTCGTGTACACGTTCGATCCCGCGACGTTAATTCCGGACCTCAGCAACGTCATGAACGTGATTACGCCGAACGGCGACGGCTACAACGACGTGTTTGATCTCAGCGAGTTAGTACGTGCAGACAGCTGCGATTTGGTCATCCTCGACCGCTGGGGTGCACAAGTGTTCGAGCAAAAGCGCTACGTTTCGGGTTGGGACGGAACCAACCAAGGAGGCGACCCGCTTCCCGACGGCACCTACTACTATCTGCTCGTGTGCGACGATGTGATTCGATTCCGCGGTGCCATTACGGTGGTTCGCCCTTAATTTTTACGCTCCATTTTTATGAAGAAGTTTCTTATCCTTTCCATGATCGCGGGACCGTTGGTTTCCGCTTCGGCCCAGCAGATTCCGCTGTACAGCCACCTGTTCTTTGCGCAAGCCATGGTGAATCCCGCCAAGAGCGGCGCCGCCGGCTTCAGTGAGTTGGTTACGATGCACCGCCAGCAGTGGCAGGGCATGGAGGGGGCGCCTGAAACGTCTGCGCTGCTGTTCAACGGGGCGACCAACAAGGAGCGCGTGGGCTACTCGGTCTACGCATTCACGGATGCCACCGACATTGTACGCCGTTCGGGTATATACGGGCACTACGCGTACCACGCGCAGCTTTCGGAGAATGCCGTCCTGAGCTTTGGTTTGGGTGCGGGCTACGTCAACAACACGTTTGATATGGCGAGCATCCGCGTGAAGAACGAAGGCGATCCCTTCCTCTTTCCGGCCAACACGAACGGAACTCTGGACATCAATGCAGGTCTGAACCTCAAGGTTGAGAACTTTCAACTTGGCGTCGCTGCGCCCCAGCTGCTCGCACCGGCCATCACGTACTCCAACAACTACGCGGGTCCTGTGGCGTTCCACCTCATTCGCCACTACGTGGTCCACACGCAGTACGACCTTCCGATTCAAAAAGACCGCATGACCTTGACGCCTTTAGTGGTGGTCCGCGCGGCCAACCACGTTACGCCTCAAGTTGACGCGGGCATGATGTTCAACATGAAGGAATACGGTTACCTCGGTGCGCTTTACCGTTCGAATTTTGGCGCATCAGCCCAAGTAGGCGTTCACTTGACGCCGCTACTCACTTTGGGCTACGCCCACGATTTCAGCACCAATACGTTTGCGACCTCACTGGGCGTTTCGAACGAGTTCATGCTGACGTACCGCTTTGGCGACAACAAGCGCAACGATCGAATCGAGGCCGAGATCAAGCGCCTTAAGGACAAGCAGCGCCAGGCAGACCAGAACAACGAAAAGCTCCTGAACGAGAAGTTCGAAGAGTTTAAAGAAGAACTCGAGGCAGCCAACAAAAAGCAGCTCGAGGCCCAATCAGAGCAGCTCGCTCAAGCTACGGCCATGAAGCTTCAAGAAGCCGGTGCCCAAGCCGGAGGCGTCCGTGGAGCAGCGAGCCAGCGCGGCGCCACGACTCCGTCGACAGCGACGCCCGCCCAAGGCGCGGTACAGACCGAGGGAAGCATTCGCGGGTATTCCGCAGACGCCTACGCCGACCGCGTAGCTCCGGGCTCGGTAGGGTACTACGTGACCGCCGGGGTTTACGGCGAGCAAGAGAATGCCGACCGCATGGTGGCCAAGCTCAAAGCTCAGGGCATTAGCTCGCGCACGTTCCGCGACCCCAAGAACAGCATGGTCTACGTGTACTTGCTGAAGTTTGGTTCGTACGAAGAGGCTTCAACGGCCCGCCAGAGCGGACTGAACGGCCAGTACAGCGGCAAACTCTGGGTTAAAGTCATCCAATAATGCGCAGGATTATCGCGCTGTTGGCGCTGCTCCTTAGTGCATCTGCACTGCACGCGGCCCACTTGGTGGGGGGTGAGATCACCTACACCTGCCTGGGCAGCAACCAGTACCAAGTTCGCTTGCGCATCTACCGGGACTGCTTTTCGGGCGGTGCCCAGTTTGACAACACCGTCAACTTTTCGGTCTACAACTTGGCCGGTACGTTGGTGACCAATCCGTCCGTGGCCAAAAGCCCCACGGTATCCGTTCCGGCCGGAACCGGCAATCCCTGCCTGACCACGCCGCCGAACATTTGTACCGAGTACGCGGACTACGTGACGACCCTGACCTTGCCTCCCGTCATGGGCGGTTACACCATCTCGTACCAACGCTGCTGCCGGAACTCCACCATCAGCAACATCACCAACCCGGGTTCGCGCGGAAACACCTACACGGTGCAGATTCCGTCGATGGACAACAGCTGCAACAGCGCACCGTCCTTCACGACGGTTCCGCCCATTGTGCTGTGCTTGGGCGACCAGCTGAACGTGGACGCATCGGCGACCGACGCCGACGGCGACTCGCTGTTCTACGAATTCTGCGACATTTACACGGGCGGAGCCTCCGGCAACCCCACGCCGAATCCGGCCACCCCGCCGCCCTACACACTGATTCCCTTCGTGGCTCCAGCTACGTCGGCCCAGCCCGTTCCGGGCAACCCGGCCTTGAGCATCAATCCGACCACCGGAATGATTACCGGGGTAGCCACCACGGTAGGGCAGTACGTCGTAGGGATTTGCGTGTCGGAATACCGCAACGGCCAGTTCGTGAGCACCGTTCGCCGGGACTACCAGTTCAACGTAACGAACTGCATCATCAACACGGTGGCCGACATGGTCACCCAAATTGAGGATCCGACTTTGTTCTGCCAGGGCCGTACGTTGACCTTCACGCCCCAGACCTCAGGGGCGATCAGCTACTTCTGGAATTTTGGCGACACGACGACGACCGCCGATACGAGTTCGCTGGCCATGCCGACCTACACCTTTCCGGACACCGGTACCTACACCGTGACGTTGATTGTCAATCCGGGCCTCGTGTGTACCGATACGGTGGTCGAGACGTTCCGGGTCATGAATGCTCCGGATTACACAATCGAAAAGCAAGGGGTGCCCTGCATCGAGGTCCAGAACTACCGCTTTGAGGCCAAGGGAACCGCGCCCGTAGATGCCCAAATCTCGTGGGATTTTGGACCGAATTCCAACACCTTTAGCGCCACGGGCAAGCTCGTTACCGGCGTTCGATGGAATACCTCCGGCACCTATCCGGTGCGCTGCGTCATTCAGTCGGCCTACTGCCCGGACACACTTTGGGACACGGTGAAGGTCTACGACTGGTACTATCCCGTAACAGCAACCCCCCAGGATACGCAAATTGCGCGCGGCGACACCGTGTACCTTGACGTAACGAGCGGCGCGGCCTACTACTGGTTTGCCGACCAGCCGGTGTACTTCAACAATTCGCGCCAACGGAATCCGCAGGCCCTGATGCACGCCGACAGCACAACGTACTACGTCATCGTCACCGACAACCGGGGCTGCCGTGGCATTGACACGGTTTTTGTCAGTTGGCTGCCCGACCAAGTTGAACCGGACTTGTCCAACGTCATGAACGTCATCACCCCCAATGGGGACGGGATGAACGATGTCCTGGACCTCACCGAAGTGGCGTTTGGCGATGCCTGCACGCTTCGCGTGATGAACCGATGGGGTACGTCGTGGGTGTACGAAAAAGAGGCCTACGCCAACGACTGGGGCGGGACCGATCTGGACGGTAACCTTCTTCCGAGCGGAACTTACTACTTCTTCGTGGTGTGCGGCCGGGACCTTCGGTACTCCGGTCCGGTCACGATCGTGTACTGACGACGCCCAACGTAAGCGCAAAAAAAACGCGGCCATCGGCCGCGTTTTTTGTGGAATATTCCCAGGGGAATTAACCCTGAAACAGGTCCTTGACTTTGTCAAAGAAACTCTTGTCGCCGGCACCCGGTCGGGGCTGAAAGCGCTCACTTTGGTTGAGCTTTTCCAGCAGTTCTTTTTCGTCGTTGGTCAGCGATTTCGGGGTCCAAACGGCGACGTGGATCAGCTGGTCGCCCTGTCCGTAGCCTTCGAGACTTGGCAATCCCTTGCCCTTTAGGCGCAGCGTTTTACCGCTTTGCGTGCCCGGGTCAATCTTCATGCGGACTTTGCCCGAAACCGTCGGAACTTCCACCGAAGTACCGAGGGCCGCATCCGGAAACGAAACGTGCAGCTCGTAGTGCAGGTTGTTTCCCTCGCGGACGAGCACTTCGTGGGCCTCTTCCTCAATCGAAACAATCAGGTCGCCCGCGGGCCCGCCGGCAGGTCCGTGGTTGCCCTTGCCTTGCACGCGCAGCTGCATTCCGTCCTGTACCCCGGCCGGAATTTTAACGCTGACCACTTCGTCCAAACGCTCCAAACCGTCGGGACCTACCCCGTCGGGGCGCTTGTCAATGGTTTTTCCCGCTCCTTGGCAGCTGGGGCAGGCACTGGCCGTGCGCATTTGGCCTAAAATGGTGTTTTGCACGCGCGTAACTTGTCCGGAACCTCCGCAAGTTCCGCACGTTTTAAACGTCAGTCCCTCGGCCGGAACAGCGCGTCGAATCTTAATTTTCTTTTCAACGCCGGCGGCAATCTCTTCGAGGTTGAGTTTGACGCGAACGCGCAGATTCGCTCCGCGGTTGGCACCGCCTCCGCGACCGCCAAATCCGCCGAAGGCTCCGCCAAAGGCATCGCCAAAAATGTCGCCAAAATGGCTGAATATGTCGTCCATATTCATGCCGCCGCCAAATCCGCCGGATCCGGCACCAAAGGCCTGGTGGCCGAATTGATCGTACTTCTGGCGCTTTTCGGGGTTAGAAAGCACTTCGTAGGCTTCCGCGGCCTCCTTAAATTTTTCTTCTGCCGCCGAGTCCCCCGGATTTTTGTCGGGGTGGTACTGAATGGCCATCTTGCGGTAGGCCTTTTTGATTTCGTCCGCAGAGGCTCCTTTTGAAACCCCTAGGACGTCGTAGTAATCGCGTTTGCTCATGATTATTCCGCGGATTGGCCGACGACTACCTTGGCGTACCGGATGATTTTTTGGCCCAAGAGGTAGCCTTTTTCAAGTTCGTCCACCACGCAACCGGCCAGTTCCGGCGTCGGGGCGGGGATGTTGGTGATTGCCTCCATGCGCTCTACATCAAAGGCTTGGCCAACCGTAGAGTCCATGGGGCTTAACCCTTCGCCTTTTAGGGCGTTGACCAACTTGTTTTGAATGAGTTCCAGGCCTTGGCGTTCGGGTCCTTCCGCCAAAGACTTCAGGGCTCGGTCGAAGTCGTCGAGTACGGGAAGTACGGCTTTAATCACTTTTTCACCAGCCGTGGCCATGAGTTCAAGGCGCTCACGGGCATTGCGGCGGCGAAAATTCTCGAATTCGGCGTAGAGGCGCAGATTCTGGTCCTTGAGTTCTTGAATTTCTGCTTCCGGGCTGCGTTCTGCGGCTTCGCTGGCTTCAGCGGCTTCAGGAGCCTCATTTTCGGCGCCGTTCAGCGGTTCTTCGATGGGATTTTCGGGCGTAGTCGTTGCGTCTTCCATAGTAGTTAATCCTTTGAGCCCCGATAAAACACAAAGCCTGCCAAACGACAAAAAAATGTCAGAATGGCAGGCTTTGATCGGGTACTGTCTTACTTGACCTGCATGGCTTTTAGGGCGTTTTCCAAAGCCTGGCCGCGAAGGTTTTTCGCTACGACTTTGCCTTTGCCGTCAATGAGGTAGGTGGCCGGAATCGAATTGACGCCGTAAAGTGCGGCACCTTCTGAGCGCCAGCCCTTGAGGTCGCTGACGTGGTTGGGCCATACGAGGCCGTCTTTGGCAATGGCCTCCACCCAGCGCTCTTTGGTGTTATCCAACGAGAGCGAAAACACTTCAAAGCCTTTGCCGCTCGTGAATTTGGCGTCTTTGTACTCGTTGTACACGCGAACCACATTGGGGTTTTCCATGCGGCAGGGTCCGCACCAAGCGGCCCAAAAGTCAAGCAGAACCACTTTGCCGCGCAAGTCCGAAAGCTTGCGGGTCTTGCCGGTCGGGTCCGGGAAGGCCAAGTCCGGCGCCATGTCGCCCACATTAATGCTGGCCATTTGAGCCACGGCGGTCGGGGCCGTCAAGCGGTGCGCCGGAGCGGCGGCAAATACGAGGGCAGCTGCGCCCAACACGAGAATCTTTTTCATAGGTTCAAAAATACGCTGTAAAAATCAGTCGGCTACCCGTTCAATTTTGGCACCTAAGTCACGCAAGCGTTGGTCGATGCGTTCGTAGCCGCGGTCAATTTGCTCAATATTGTGAATCACCGAGGTTCCTTCGGCGCTCAAGGCCGCAATCAACAGGGCAATTCCGGCGCGGATGTCCGGCGACGACATGGTCGTGGCCCGCAGGCTAAACTGGCGGTTGAGGCCGATAACGGTAGCGCGGTGCGGGTCGCACAGAATGATCTGTGCCCCCATGTCAATAAGCTTGTCCACAAAAAACAGACGGCTCTCAAACATTTTTTGGTGAACCAGTACGGAACCCTTGGCTTGAGTGGCCGT
>JBEAQA010000156.1:0-3308 GCA_041164105.1 Bacteroidota bacterium
ATTTGGGCAATTGCCCATCTCGCGCTACATTTGCCGTCCCTTTAACGATGCCCCATCGTCTAATTGGCAGGACAGCGGATTTTGGTTCCGTATGTCTAGGTTCGAGTCCTAGTGGGGCAACTTAATAAGACCCTAACATTCTGTTTGTCAGTTTGTTAGGGTTTTTTGTTGCAACTAATGTTGCAACTTTTCGGCGCGGAGTTTTGTCGGCGATCGGCCTTCGTCAGCCATTTTCGCTTTTTTAGCATCCTCAGGAACTTCTCGCCCAAGCGCTTGTTACCTTTTGGGTATGATCGACGGCATTGCGTTTAATCCGGGCAGGGGCTTCATTTTTAGCAAGCAGGTTCCCAAAAATGTCGAGCCCTTTGATCGGGTGTTCGGAATTTTTAAGGAACTGCTCACCCACACGTCCGGAGACCTTGACGAGGCCTTTGATTGGCTCATGGAGCTGGACAAGGAATACAATATATTCTCAGAGGACTACAGCCTGGAGCAGTTCAAAGAGGACCTGGTCAAGCGCGGCTACTTGCGCGAAGAGTTCGAGCCCCTGGACGGCGACGGCGACGGAGCGCCCGGTGAAGCGCGCACGGTGCTGACCGCCAAGCTCGAAGCGGCCCTGCGCGAGCACGCGCTGGACCAAATTTTTGGCAAGCTCAAAAAAAGCGGAGCGGGCAACCACCGCACCACCAAGCTGGGTGTGGGCGATGAGCGCGACGGCGAAACCCGGAGCTTTCAGTACGGAGACGGCCTGTCAAACCTCAACATGTCCGAGAGCCTTAAGAATGCGCAGGTGAACCACGGAATTTCGGACCTGAAATTGACCGAAGAAGATTTGGTCGTTGAAGAGACCAAGTTCAAGGCCCAGATGAGCACGGTGCTCATGATTGACATCAGCCACTCCATGATTTTGTACGGCGAGGACCGCATTACGCCCGCCAAAAAAGTGGCCATGGCGCTGGTGGAACTCATCCACCGCAAGTACCCCAAGGACGCGATTGACGTGATCGTGTTTGGCAACGAATCCTGGCCGATTCCGATTAAAGATTTGCCCTACCTCAAGGTTGGCCCCTACCACACCAACACCGTGGCGGGCTTGGAGTTGGCGATGGATATTTTGCGGCGCAAACGGAATACCAACAAGCAAATTTTTATGATTACGGACGGCAAGCCGAGCTGCGTCAAGCTTCCGTCGGGGGAACTGTACATGAACAGCAACGGCTTGGACGAGTTCATCGTGAGCAAGTGCCTGAATATGGCGGCGCAAGCGCGCAAGCTCAAGATTCCGATTACGACGTTTATGATCGCCCAAGACCCCTACCTAAGGCAGTTTGTGGAGCGCTTTACGGCCCAAAATCAGGGAAAAGCCTTTTTGACGGGGCTTTCGGACCTGGGGCAGATGATTTTTGAAGACTACGAAAAGAACCGAATTAAAAAGATTTAGCACGCGATGAACCATCCCAAGACGCTTAAGGAACTCCGCGAATCGGGGTACACCCCCAAGACGGTGAGCGAAGAGATTCAGGCCAACATGATTGCCCGCATTCGGGCCAAGCAGCCGGTATTTGAGGGACTCATGGGCTACGAAGACACTGTGGTTCCGCAGCTGAAAAAGGCCATTTTGGCGGGGCACCACATCAACTTGCTCGGGCTGCGGGGCCAAGCCAAGACGCGCATCGCGCGGAGCATGGTCGACCTTTTGGACGAGTACATGCCGGTCGTCGAGGGTTCCGAGATCAACGACAGCCCGTTTGACCCCATTTCAAAGTTTGCCGTGGACCTGGTGGCCGAAAAGGGGGATGCCACGCCCATCGCGTGGGTGCACCGGTCCAAGCGGTTTTACGAGAAACTGGCGACGCCCGACGTCAACATTTCGGACCTCATTGGCGACGTGGACCCCATCAAGGCGGCGACGCTGAAGCTTCCGTATTCGGACGAGCGGGTGCTCCACTACGGCATGATTCCGCGCGCCAACCGCTGCATTTTTGTGCTCAACGAGCTGCCGGACCTGCAAGCGCGCATCCAGGTGGCCCTGTTCAACATTTTGCAAGAGGGCGACGTGCAGATTCGCGGATTCCAGCTGCGCATGCCGCTCGACCTGCAGTTTGTGTTTACGGCCAACCCCGAGGACTACACCAACCGGGGCAGTATTGTCACGCCGCTCAAGGACCGTATTGGTTCCCAAATTTTTACGCACTACCCCAAAAGCGTGGCGATTGCGCGAGCCATCACCGAGCAAGAGGCCCGGATTTCAGAAGGGGACCGGGCGTCGGTGCTGCTGTGCGATACCGCCCGCAACCTGCTTGAAGAGGTGTCGTTTGTGGCCCGCTCAAGCGAGTACGTCGACGCCAAGAGCGGGGTAAGCGCCCGCTTGTCGATCAGTGCGATGGAAAACCTTGTGGCCGCAGGCAAGCTTCGCCTGATTGAGTCGGGCGCTGCGACCACGCGCATTCGCTTGGTCGACTTTATGTCGATTGTTCCGTCGATAACCGGCAAGATCGAGCTGGTCTACGAGGGCGAACAAGAGGGAGCCGACGAAGTCGCCAAGATGCTCATTGACCAGACGGTGGTGGCCGCGTTTGAGCGGATGTTTCCGCGCATTTCAAAGCTTGAAAAAGCCGGATCCCCCACGCCGTACACGGACATTGTGGCCTGGTTTGACAGCAACCTGGTCGAGCTCAACTACACCGACACCGACGAGGCCTTTTTGGAGGCGCTGCAAAATATTGCTCCGCTCAATGCCTTTATGGACACCTACGGAGCCAAGCTGGGCGCCGACGACCGCTGGTTCTGCATGGAACTGGTGCTCTGGGCCCTGTCGGTTGCCGGCAAGCTGGAGCGCTCGGCCCACGAGGCGTCGTACCAGTACGAGGCGCCGCTGATGGCGAAGTACCTGCGCTAGCGGCATTCGGCTGCGGCGTACCTTGCTCGGATGAAGCAGGGAGGAACATTACCAGGCGCACGCATTTTAGGCGGGCTGCTGCTGGCAGCGCTAGCCCTAAGTGGCTGCGACCGCTGGCGCGACTACCGATCAAATTGGGTGGGCACCTACGAGGGCCCCGTCGAAATTTGGACGCAGTACCCCCTCACAACGGGCGGAACGTGGATCATGTTTGACACGACGTACGCGCAAACTTGGACGATGGAGGTGCGCCTCGACGGCGACAGTTCGCTGGCGCTGACGGGGTTCCGCGGTGCGGATTCCGCCAACTGGGGCGTGATTAAGGTCCCGGAATCCGGCGTGTTTTTTCGCCAATCCGGCGGCGGAAGCAGCTACGCCGAACTCGGCATCACCTTCGCGGGCGACAGCC
>JBEAQA010000157.1:0-4021 GCA_041164105.1 Bacteroidota bacterium
CTGGGTCCGAAGTCCGGAAGCATCAGCCGAGGTCCGAAGGGGTGAAGGCGAGCGGGAGCAGGCTGCTGGCGTCGGAAACCTGCCAGACTTCGCCCTGTTCGGCGGCCATGATCAGTTCAAAAGGCCGTCCTTGGCGGGCGTGCTGCTCCACCAAGGCTTGCCGGCACATGCCGCAAGGGGCTAGCGGAACCGTGCCCGGGCCCGATGCCGGTCGGTAGACTACGGCCATAGCTTGAACTTTGGCATGCGCCACGACACTGTTGGCCGTGCTCAACGCCACCCGCTCGGCGCAAATTCCGATCGGGTACGACGCATTCTCTTGGTTGGTTCCCGTGAGGATTTCGCCTCCAGCCAAGCGCACGGCAGCCGCCACGCGGAACCCAGAATAGGGGGCGTACGCTCGATCAAGGGCGGCAAAGGCGGCGTTCAAGAGTTCTTGGTGGTCGCTTGGAAGGCGCTCGCGCGAGCAGACCTGAACTGGAATGTCAATATTCATCCATCAAACCTACCGAAAAACCGCGATAAGCTTACCTAATCACGGTCGCAAATTTCCACTAAACTGCGGAGCAATTGTGCTTGGTTGTTCGCACGTACCCAATTGTGTTCTGGATAACTAACACGGTAGTATCGGTTTCCGTCTGCCGCGTCGGTAGCAAATCGAAGTGCTTGAATCCATGTGAGGTATGCGGGCATCTGTCGAAGGGTCGAAATGTACTTTGCGGCCATATTAAAGCCCGAAGAGTAGCCCTTCCAGGCCGCTTCAAAGGCCGCTGCGTTCGCAGAATTGGGTAGGGGGTCGTCTTCACCGCGCAGTGCAGCGGTGCTCCGAACAAGGTCGGCGAAATCGGAGCCCAGGTAGCCGGGCTGAAGGGTGTCCAGGTCGATTGCGCGCAGGCCGCTGACGGTGTTAAGCACGTTGGAATGCTTGGCATCATGATGCTGTACCGCTGGCAGAAGTTCTGATTCAAGCTGCAAAAATTGCTCAGACCATTGATTTAGGAATTCCGCAAGATCCAAGTATTCGTTCGGCACATTGAGGCGTGCGGCTTGCCACTGGTTCCATCGAACTGCGGCGCTGTGAAAGTTGGGTACTACCGTTTTCCAGTCCGCCTTAGTCGTAAATAGGACGGAGTTTAGGGTTCCCCAAAACTCCCCAAGTTCTTGAGGACCAATTTGTTTGGGGTAATCTGCAGTCCACGGAAAAATCCTCCAGCCCTCGGCACTGTGAATACCGCCGTCCCTGCGACGCAAAGGGAGTATCGCCAAATTCCGTATCGGATGGTTCTGCGCTAGGTGCAGATTGGCTTCAATGGCCGCCAGGTTTTGAAATACCCCAAGGTTTACGCGTTGAACGAATCGAACCGTACCGTCCGCCCATTGCGCGCGCAGGCTGGTATTGATCAGGCCGCCGTTCACCGGTTCCGCACGAACCGGTTCGGATAGGCCCCATTCCGCCCAATTAATACCGGTCATGCAGACCAAAAATCGGGGCGCGCCGGGTCCAGGTTCCGCGCGTAAAATCCGGAATTGCCTGCGGGGCAGACCCTTCTGCGATCGACTTTTCAGAAAGTGGCGTAATGGCGTACCACGTTGCTAAGTCGTATACGTCCATGGGGAAGGGTTCCTTGCGCTTTAGGCACTCAATAAACGCGTTGTCGACGAAGTAGTCCATGCCCCCGTGGCCGGCTCCTGCCGCCGCCGCCGCGTTCGCGGCCCAAAGCGGGTGGTCGTTGGCCTCCAAAATTTCTTTGGTGTTCGCCCAGCGGTGGCTGTGCTTCATTGAATCCTCAAAATAGATGTGGCCTTGATCGAGTCCGCCCCAACCGAAATCCTGCCAAATTCCGCGGGTGCCTTGAACGCGGAATCCCAAATTGTACGGGCGCTGAAGTGATGTGTCGTGGGTGAGCACGATCGTCTCACCGTTCGCGCAACCTATAGTGGTGGTGACCACATCGCCTTGGCTAAAGGCAACCTTGGCGTTGGGGTGCTCTGGGCCGGCCAGGCGTTCCACGTAGTCGTGCAGTCCACGCGCCTTGCTGGACATCGAAGTTAAATGGGTTAAACGGTTGCCGCGATTCACGTCCATCATCAGCGCGACGGGGCCCAGGCCGTGGGTAGGGTAGAGCTCTCCGTTGCGCTTCACGTAGTGGTCGGTTCGCCACTGCGACTCACTGTAGCCCTTTTCTGCGCCAAATTCCACGCCTTTACCGTACGGTGATTGGCCGTCGTTGAACAGTACGCCCCGCAGGTCGTGCTGGTAGCCCCCCTGGCCGTGTACCAGTTCGCCAAACATACCCTTGCGTACCATGTTCATTACAGCCATGATGTCGCGTCGGTAGCATACGTTTTCTAGGGCCATGAGCGGAATACCGGTCCGCTCGCTCGCTTCAACCAATTCCCAGCATTCTTGAATGCTCAGGGCGCCGCCCACTTCCATGGCCACGGCCACGCCCGCTTCGAGGGCGGCAATACCGTGCTCGCGGTGCCACTCCCAAGGACTGCTCACAAAAACTGCATCAAGACGTTCCTTTTCGAGCATGCGACGAAAGTCCTGGGGGCCGTTTCCGTAGGCCTTGGGGGCTTTTTTGCCGGACTTCTGAACCATGGCAAGCGCCTGCTGCAGCATGTGGGCTTGAGGATCCGCTAGGGCCACGACCTCCACATCGCTGCGCTGAAGCATGAGCTCAAGGTGGTTCTGACCCCGCAAGCCGGTGGCAATAAATCCTAAGCGCAGCTTGGGTTGTTGGTTGGGCGTAAGGGCATAGGCGAAGTGGGGGAGTATGCTGGCTCCCGCAACAGCTAAGCCAGTGGTGCGGAGGAAATCGCGACGGTGCATAAGGCTTTAAGGTTTAGGTCCGCTGAAAATACGCCAAAATGTCGGCGTAGTCCTCGGGAAAGGTCAAGCCCCGCCACGTTTCGCCGGCAGCGTGTACCGAAATTTTAGCCCCGAGCGCCAAGCCTGCAGCCAGCGCGTCAGGTATGCCAAATTCGCCCTCAGCGGGTAACTTCTCTGGCCACCACGTCAGAACTGTCTGGTTAAGAACCCATGCATTCATGGAAACTAATGGATTGCCCATGGCCCCGACGTCGGCCTTTGTAAGACCTTGGGATTCGACGATTTCGTTCAGAAATCCGCGGTCGTCGAACTTCAAAACAGCACGGTTGACCGGGCCGCGTTCAGACAGAACTCGGTCCAGCGGATAGGCCAGGGCTGAAAGTTCTGATCGGTCCGCCAATTCGGCGGCCGTCCGCCAAAGGGGTCCGTAGTAATCGTCGGCATTTCCCACGGCCCACGAAGAATAGCCAAGTTCGGCCGCCCGGCGCTGGGCTCGGAGCAGGGCTTCGCCGGTTCCGAGAGGTTGCGGTTGGACCACAAAATTTACGGGTACCGACCACGGCTTATTCGACCAAATTGGAACGTGGTCTTCTCGGACTACGAGCACCGCACCGTCAAATCCAGCATCTGCGGCATCCTGAATGCTGAGCTCCGCGAGGCATTGTCCGATCGCATTCACTGAAGTAAGCTGTTTTGGGCCTCTAAAGCGGCTACCGCGCCCCGCGGCCAACAAAATCACGCACTTTTTCACCGCCCGATGAGTTTGGACAATTGGGTCAATTCCGGATGGTTCGGAACAATACGTTCGGCCTGCTTGAGCGCATGCAGCGCTTCGCTCCACCGCCCTTGCTGGATCCAACTTTGAATTTGATTGACCCGAGCCCGAACGTACAGCGGATTGGAACGGATTGCCGCGCGGAATTGGACGTCCGCCTCGGCATACGCTGCGCGCTGGGCCATCAAGTACCCGAGGTTGCTCGATGCCTCAGCATGCAGAGGCTGCATCCGCAGCACCGACGTAAACTCCGATTCAGCTTCGGCAGTTCGCCCGGATTTAGCCAAAAAAGTGCCCCATTTTTGGCGAATTGCTGGAATTTCCGGGGCCAGTTTCAGTGATTGACGGTAGAGCGCCTCCGCCTCAGCCGTTCGGCCAAGTGCTTCAAGCATTTGTGCGGCCTTGGCGCA
>JBEAQA010000158.1:0-2555 GCA_041164105.1 Bacteroidota bacterium
TTCGTCGTGAGACCACGTGAAACCATACTCCAGTTTTCGGGTCTTGCACTTGGCGAGCACCACTTTGAGTTCGTCCTCGACGAAACGTTCTTTTCAGAATTTCCCCTGCAAGACCTTGAGGGTCTGCGCCCCGTAACCGTTCGCGTGGCAATGCGCAAGGCCAACCACATGCTGGAGCTGGACTTTGCCTTCGACGGCGAAATGGACACGACCTGCGACCTGAGCAACGACCCGTTCGTGCTCGAGCTGCACAACGCCTTCAGCGTCGTCGTGAAGTTTGGCGAAGCCTTCGACGACAGCGAACCCGAGGTGCTGGTGCTTCCGCACGGCTCCTACGAGGTGGACCTCAAGCAGTACCTCTACGAATTAGTGGCACTGTCGGTTCCGCTGCAGCGCGTCAAGCCCGAGCTCCGCGTGGAACTCGACGACGAAGACGGGGATGATTTTGATTTGGACTTTTTGAACGACGACGAAGAAGAATAAGATTTTGCACTGAGTAGTTAAATTTAAACTAAGGAACCATGGCACATCCCAAACGCCGACAATCCAGTACCCGCCGCGACAAGCGCCGCACCCACGACAAGGCTCCGATGCCGACGTTGACCGTTTGTTCGGCTACTGGCGAAGCTCACCTGATGCACCGCGCCTACTGGCACGAGGGCAAGATGTACTACAAAGGCAAAGTAGTTATCGACAACAGCGCCCCCGCTGAAGCCGCTGAGGCCTAAGACCTTCGGGCCTTTGGGCCCTTTTGTGAATAAAAACCCGGTTCAAGCATGGCCTTGATGCCGGGTTTTTGCTTTTTTCGCCGCACTTTTGCCCTTCTAACTCCTTAGCTATGGACCTAAAAGAACTCCAGAATTTCATTCGTTTCGTTGCCAAGAGCGGCGCTCAAGAGGTTTCGTTAGAAACGGATGACTTCAAGATTACGGTCAAGACGGGACCGGACGGCGTAGTTTACGCTCAAGCTCCGGTGGTAGCTGCTGCCCCTGCGGTTGCTGCTGCGCCCGCGCCCGCCGCTGCTGCCCCGGCTGCTCCGGCTGCCGCCGCCCCGGCCGAAGACACGTCGAAGTACGTAACCGTAACCGCTCCGATGATCGGTACGTTCTACCGCAAGCCGAGCCCCGACAAGCCCGTGTTCGTCAACGTAGGCGACACCGTAAAGGCGGGTCAAACGGTCTGCATCATCGAAGCCATGAAGCTCTTCAATGAGATCGAGTGCGAGGTTTCGGGTACGGTGGTCAAGGTCCTTGCCGACGACATGAAGCCGGTCGAGTACGGCCAGCCTCTGTTCATGGTTGATCCGGCTTAATTCGCCCCGCCATGATTAACAAAATTCTCATCGCGAACCGCGGTGAAATCGCCATGCGCATCATCCGCACCTGCCGCGAGATGGGCATCAAGACCGTCGCCGTGTACTCGGAAGCCGACCGCGATTCACTGCACGTGCGCTTCGCCGACGAGGCGGTGTGCATCGGTCCGGCTCCGTCGCGCGACAGCTACCTGAAGATTTCGCACCTCATCGCCGCGGCCGAAATCACCAACGCCGACGCCATCCACCCGGGCTACGGATTCCTTTCAGAGAATTCGAAGTTTTCGAAGATCTGCGCCGAGCACGGCATCAAGTTTATTGGCGCCACCCCCGAGCAAATTGACAAGATGGGCGACAAGGCCACGGCCAAAGCCACGATGAACGAGGCCGGAGTACCCTGCGTGCCCGGTTCAGAAGGTTTGCTTGACTCGCTGGACCACGCCTACAAAACCGCAAAAGCCATCGGCTACCCGGTGATGATGAAGGCCACCGCCGGAGGCGGGGGCAAGGGCATGCGCGCCATTTGGGCCGAGTCCGAACTTGAAAAAGCTTGGGAATCCGCCCGCCAAGAAGCCGCCGCCGCCTTTGGCAACGACGGAATGTACATGGAAAAGCTCATCGAAGAGCCGCGCCACATTGAGATTCAGGTGGTGGGTGACCAAACGGGTCAAGCCGCGCACCTGAGCGAGCGCGATTGCTCGATCCAGCGCCGCAACCAAAAGCTGCTCGAAGAGACGCCGTCGCCGTTCATGACGCCGGAACTCCGCCAAGCTATGGGCGATGCGGCCGTGAAGGCCGCCAAGTACATCGGCTACGAAGGCGCCGGAACCATTGAGTTCCTGGTCGACAAGCACCGCAACTTCTACTTCATGGAGATGAACACCCGGATTCAGGTGGAGCACCCCATTACCGAAGAAGTAACGGACTACGACCTTATTCGCGAGCAGATCAAAATTGCCAGCGGAACCAAGATTTCGGGACGCAACCACGAGCCGCACATGCACGCCATCGAGTGCCGCATCAACGCCGAGGACCCCTACCACAACTTCCGCCCCTGCCCGGGTAAGATTACGGCCTTCCACGCCCCCGGCGGCCACGGAGTCCGCATCGATACCCACGTCTACGCGGGCTACACGATTCCGTCGAACTACGACTCGATGATCGCCAAACTCATTTGCACCGGCCGCAACCGCGAGCAAGCCATTGAGCGCATGAAGCGCGCCCTGGACGAGTTCATCATCGA
>JBEAQA010000159.1:0-6044 GCA_041164105.1 Bacteroidota bacterium
CTCCATGGGGTCTTTAGCGCGCGTACCGGTGCGCTACACCTCGGAGTCCGAGGCCATTGCCCTGCTGCAGTCCGAAGGCCGACCCATCGTGGTCGCCGACTTGGACGGAACTCCGCCCAGCAAAATCAATTGGACCCCCAACGTCGCCCTCGTCGTCTCGAACGAAGGCCAAGGCCCCTCTCAGGCTTGGTTGGACGCGGCTACCGCGGTGGCAACCATCGGACGGGCAGCCTCGAGCCGCACCGAAAGCTTGAATGTGGCGACGGCAGCGGCGATGCTCCTCTATGAAGCACACAGGTAGCTAGTTGGCTGGTTAGCTAGTTGGCTAGTTGGCTGGTTAGCTAGTTAGTTCTTGTCATTCGAGCAATTAACGCGTTGATCGAACGCTTGAGGTGTTCGAGTTCCCGCAGGTAGGATTCCTGAATGGGTAAGCCTGGGAAAGCCTGCAAAGCGATTGCGAGTGCAGCGTGGGTTTCATCGAGCGATCCGCGAGCAATTCTTAGGAAGTGCACAAATTCTTTTTGGGAACCTCGGGCGTTGCCCTCACTAATGTTGAGTGCGATGGATAATGATGAGCGAAGTAGTTGATCCCTAAAATACCTATGGTGCTGAAATTGAGGATGAACAACCAGGCTGTTTACCGTCAGATAAATGTCTTTGGCTTGATGCCAGATTTGGAGATTCAAATAGGATTGCATTCGTCAAACATAGTACGGGTATCCGTTCTAAATGTTTGAATATCAAAACGATATTCGTAATCAAATCCAAAAATAATACGATCCAACCAGCTAACCAGCCAACTAGCTAACCAGCCAACTAGCCAACCAGCCAACCAGCTATTCGAAGGTAAAGACGTAATCCCGGCTCCGGTGGTGCACCACGGGCAGGGATTCTGAGAGTTTCGTGTCGTCTTGGACGCGAAGGTTGCCCAGGCCAAAGCTCCAGCGGAGCTGGGGGCTGAGCTTGAAAAACTCAAAGTACAAGTCGGTTCCGACGGCCAGGTCAAAGCCGTAGTCGACGGGTTGCAGCTTGAAGAGGCGGTCGTCGACCACTTTGGCTTTGCTGCCGAGGTCGTAGGTGCCGTGCAGGGCGCCCAGCACGAACCAGCGGTGGTTGCCGATGCGCTCGGACTTCCACTTGAGTTCGACGGGCAGGCGCACGAGCGAGGATTCGACGCGGCGGGTGTACCAGTCCCGGACGCCGGTGGCGCGGTCCACGCCGTCAATGAGCAAGGTGCGCTCGCCGGCGATGTAGGTGGGGTTCACCCGAAGGTTGAGGTAGGGGTTGAGCCGGACGTCCGAAATGATTCCGACCAAGTACCCGGGGCTGGATTGGGGCACGACGTGGTAAATGCCCTCGGGCCAGGTGGGCGCGTGCTGCACCGCAAAGTCGAGTTGGCTGATTCCGAGAAAAAAACCAAAGTGCAGTGGCTTTTGGTCAAAGCGCGGAAGGTTGGGCGTCTGGCCGAACGCCGATACCGCGGTGAGACTGAATGCCAGGAACCAGAAACGCATAATAGGGTAACGCAGCGCAGCGCAGCTTATTTCGTGGCGACGTACAAACTGGCGATTCCGAGCGTCAGCGGGCGGATGCGCACCGAGCGGAATCCGGCTTCGCGCAGCTTGGCGGCAAACGCTTCGCCGTACGGAAAGGCCTGCACGCTGTCGGGCAGGTAGGTGTAGGCCGAGGCGTCTTTAGAGATCAACCGGCCGATGCGCGGCAAGATGTTCTTGAAGTAGAACAGGTACAGGGGGCGGAAGGGCCACGAAGTGGGCTGCGAAAATTCGAGCACGGCGAGGGTGCCGCCCGGCTGCAGGACGCGGTGCATGTCGCTAAGTCCTTTTTCGAGGTTTTCGAAGTTGCGCACGCCAAAGGCCACGGTCACCGCGCCAAATTCGCCGTCGCCGTAGGGCAGCTGCTCGCCGTCGCCCAAGTCGAGGCGGACGCGGTCGTCTTTGCGGCGGGCGCGGACTTTTTGGCGTCCGACGTCGAGCATGCCGGCCGAAATATCGACGCCCACGACGTTAGAACCGGGAACTCCGTCGGCGAGGGCCAGGGCGAGGTCGGCGGTTCCGGTGGCGACGTCGAGGATTTGGGTGGCCCCAGTGGCGCGGATTTCGCGCACGGTTTTGCGGCGCCAAATTTGGTCGATGCCCACCGAGAGGATGCGGTTGAGGGCATCGTACTTCGGCGAAATCGCGTTAAACATTTCGGCAACTTGCTCCTTTTTGGAGCCGTCGGGGCTATACGGTTTGACTTGGCTCATTATCCTACTTGAACGCTGGCGTTGGGGTATCGGTAATCTTGGGAATCCTTGCGTTTACTGGTCAACGCAAAAGCGAGGGTTACGGTTCCGACCCGGCCGACCAACATCGACATCATTAAAATTATTTTTCCGGAATCGCTTAAGTCTGCGGTGATTCCGGTCGACAGGCCGACCGTACAAAATGCCGAAACTTCTTCGAAGGCGATGCGGGCTAATCCAAAATGGCCGTCGGTGATGCTGAGGGCAAAGACTCCGAACAGGACCACGGACGTCGAAAATAAAAAGACGCTCAGGGCCAGGTTGAGCAGCTCCACCGGAATGGTTTGGCGAAACAGTTCGACGCGTTTGCGGCCGCGAATGGTGCCTAAAGCGTTTAAAAACACAAGCGCAAACGTGCTGGTTTTGACGCCGCCCGCGGTCGAGCCAGAGCTACCTCCGATAAACATAAAGAGCATGACCACCAGCAGGGTGGGCAAGGCCAGGGCTCCAAAGTCCACCGTGTTAAATCCGGCGGTTCGCGTGGTAATGGACGAAAACACGGCGTGAAAGAATGCGGCACCCGAATCCATGCCGGCCAGGGCGCCGTGGCGTTCAAGAACGTAAAAAAGGGCGGCCCCGGCGGGAATCAAAATGGCAATGGCGTAGACCGCAATTTTGGTGTTGACCGAAAAGTGCACCCAGGGGTTGCGGCGGCGGTGGTTCAGCGCCTTGTAGCTGAATACTTCGTAAATCGGGCGGAATCCCAAGCCTCCCAAGACGACCGTCAGGGCGATGACCAGTCCGAGCGGGACGTTTCCGGATAACGCCGGGTCGGCAAGGCCCCCACTGTACAGGCTGAACCCCGCGTTGTTGAAGGCGCTGATGGCGTGAAACAGCGAATGAAAAATTTGGTCGCCGACGTGCTCAAACTGCATGCGGCCCCAGCTGAAAAACAGGAGCAGGGCACTTACCCCCTCAAAGAGCAAGCTGAACCGGATGATTTGGCCCGTGAGCTGAACGCTGGTTTCGAGGGATTCCGCGGAATAGCTGGCTTGCAGCATGCTTTTATAGCGGGTCCCCACGCCCGGGTTGGCCAAAAGCGCAAAGAGCGACGTGAAGGTGATGAAGTTGAGGCCCCCAAGCTGGATGAGGACCATCAGAATCATTTTGCCCTTGAACGTGAGCACCGTAGCCACGTCAAAGGTGCTAAGCCCCGTCACGCAGACGGCCGAGACGCTCGTAAACAGGGCGTCCATGGCACTGAGTCCCTCGGGGCTTCGCGACATTTCGGGCATGGCCAAAAGGCTGGCGCCAAGCAGGGTGATCAGGCTAAAACTCAAGACCAGCAAGGCCGGCGGGCTGAGTTTAAGCTGCGGCAAAAGGCGGCTGGCCTTGCCCAGTTCCAGCGCGATAAACACGAGGAAGTAGCCTTGGACCAAGAGCATGAAGAGCTCGTCAAAGCGCTGGACACCTAAGAGGTTTCCGATGGCCGCGGTAAGTTCAAAGTTGAAAAAATTGATGGCCGCGATGTTGACCAGCATGTAGAGCATCAGGACAAACTCAAAGCGGGATTTTCGGACGTAGTCCGCCGGCGAAAAGTCGTAAAAGAGCTCGGTGAAGTACTTAAAAATGTAAAATCCGATGGTGGTCTTGAGCAGCAGGTCCACCAAGACTTTGTGCCCCTCGCTGAGCGCATAGCCGTGCGAAATAATGAGGGCTACCACGGCGGCAATCGACAGGGGTACGCTGAAGTAGCGCAGCGACCGAACTACGGAAGCCTTGCTGTCGTAAATCCGGAGGTTGATGCGTTCCCGAATCTGGTTGACGGCGATGCGGAAGCGCGACGTCATTTAGAGCGCGTTGAGGGCGTTAACGATGCGCTCGGCGGCCCGATTTAGGTCGTGCTGGCTGGCGGCGTAGCTGAATCGGATGTAGCCGGGGGTGCCAAAGGCTTCGCCCGGAACGCCCGCCACACCGTGCTCCAACAGGTACATGACCAGGTCGTTGGAGCTGGGGTAGCGCTCGTCGAGGTAGGCGGTGACGTCGACGTAGGCGTAGAACGCGCCGGGCGCGGGGTCAATCCCCAACTTGGGCGCTTTGCGCAAATCGGCGGTGAATTGGTCCCGGCGCTGCTTGAAGGCGTCGACCATGTACTGTACGGGTTCGGGTCCGGCCAGCAGGGCGGCTTTGGCAGCCCGTTGGGCGATGCTGCTGGCGCCGCTCGTGAACTGGGACTGGACTTTGTCGCAGGCCTCGGCCAGCCATTCGGGGGCGCCGAGGTAGCCCAAACGCCATCCGGTCATGGCGTAGCCCTTGGCCATGCCGTTGACGGTGGCGGTTCGGTCGTACATGCCGTCAATGCGGGCAAAACTGTAGTGCGGAACCTCGCCGTAGCTGAGGTACTCGTAAATTTCGTCGGCGATCACGATCACGTCCGGGAAGTCGCGCAGCACCTCGGCCAAAGCCTCAAGCTCATCTTGGCGGTACATGGCCCCGCTGGGGTTGTTGGGGCTGCTGAAAATCAGCACTTTGGTCTTGGGACTCAGGGCGGCGCGCAGCTGGGCCGCAGTGATTTTGAAGCCCTGGTCGCGGCCCGCCACGGGGCTGACGACGGTTCCGCCGCAAAATTCCGCTAAGTCGTTGTAGCTCACCCAGTAGGGAGCCGGAATTACCACCTCGTCGCCCGGATTGACCAGCGCCATCATGAGGTTGGCAATGGACTGCTTGGCGCCTGTGCTGACCACGATTTGGTTGCGGCCGTAGGTGAGTCCGTTGTCGCGGGCGAATTTGGTCGCCACGGCGTCGCGCACGTCGTTGTAGCCGCTGACGGGCATGTAGTGCGAAAAGTTTTGCTCGATGCCTTCGATGCCCGCGGCCTTGGCGAGGTCGGGCGTGTCAAAGTCGGGTTCGCCCAAGCTTAGGCTGATAATGTCGAGTCCCTGTTCTTGAAGGGCGCGGCTCTTTTTAGCCATCGCAATGGTCATCGGGAGGGCCATTGCGTTCACGCGGTGGGATAAGCGAGAAATCACGAGGTCAAAAGTACGATTTTGAATGAAACGCCCCGATATTTGGGGCATGGACGTTTTTCTCGACACGTTTCGCTTTGTGTTCCCTTCGCTGCTGATTCTGATCGCGGTGTATTTGATGATGTCAAACTACTTTGATAACGAAGAAAAACGCCGTCGGGCGGAGGTTCGCGCGCAGAACCAGCGCCAAGCGTTGCCCCTTCGGATGCAGGCCTACGAGCGCCTGGCGCTCTTTCTCGAGCGCATCAGCCCCAGTTCGCTGTTGGTTCGGGTGAAGGCCGGTTCCCTGTCGAACGGCGAATACCTGCTGTTGCTGCAGAAGGCCATTCGGGACGAATTCGAGCACAACCTCAGCCAGCAGATTTATGTGTCGGACGAAGTTTGGGAGTACGTGGTGACCGCAAAGTCAGCCATGGCCTCGCTGCTCAACACGGTTTCGGCGCAGCTCGAGCCCGGCGCGACGGGAGCCGACCTTTCGAAGGCCCTGCTCAATGCCGCGATGGAAATGAAGCAGCTGCCCACGCAGGCGGCGCTGAAGCACCTCAAGGCCGAGGTTTCGGACGAATTTTAAGGGAGCAGCACCTCAGTTAGGGCTGCGCTTTGCGGAAGGCCGCGGCGATGGCGGCCTCAGGACGACGTCCTGATTCGGTGGCCGCACGGGCTGAAGCATAAATTTTTTGGAGCTGCGGTTGCTGGTCGGCCCACTGGGTGAGGGCCTGAAGCCATGCGGCGCGCCATGCTTGTTCGCGCTGCTCGCCCCGGCGCCCATCAAA
>JBEAQA010000160.1:0-4848 GCA_041164105.1 Bacteroidota bacterium
GCAAGAAGCTCAGGGCTTTGCCGGTGGGGCCAACCGGGAGGCGTGCCGCGCCCGCAACGGCGTTTGAGGCAATGTTGCGGTGGCTGAGCATGACGCCCTTGGGGGTGCCGGTGGTGCCCGAGGTGTAAATCAGCGTGGCCAGATCTTCTTCGCGCACGGCGGCCTTGCGGGCTTCCAGCTCGGCGCAGTGGGCGTCGGTGGCGCGGGCTACGACGTCGTCGAGGCACGGCGAGCCTTCGGTGGGCGTAAACGTAAACACGCCTTCGAGGCTCGGTACGTCGGCGCGCAGCGCCTCCATCTTGTCGCGGAGTTCCGGGTCGCTCACAAAGCAAAAACGCACTCCGGCATCGTTTAAAATGAACGTGTAGTCGGCCTGCGAAATCGTGGGGTACATCGGCACGTCCACACCACCCGCGCTGAGGATGGCCTGGTCGCAGAGGTTCCATTCGGTGCGGTTGGTGGTCGAAATGATGCCAACGCGGTCGCCGGGCTTCAGTCCCAAGTCGATCAGGCCGCAGGCCAGCTTTTCGGCCTTGGCGATAAACTCGGTAGTGGACATGGATTGCCACTGGCCGTTCACCTTGGTGTTCAAGGCGTCGGGGCGGGGGTGCTTGGCCGCCGCGTAGTGGGCGAAATCAAAGAGGCGTTTGGGTGCGTTCATGCGTGAAGGCTCGTAGGTTACTTGCGGCGCTCGCCGTGGATCCACACCTGGCTGGGCGTAGTCTTTGGCAGGGCCATGGGGGTTACTTCGTTTAGGTTTACTTCAAAGATGGTGAAGTTGGCCCAATTTCCAATGCGGATTTCGCCGGTTTCGGACTCCTGGAACGCGGCGCGGGCGGCGTCCACCGTCATGCCTTTAATCGTTTGATCCAGCGTAAGCGCTTCATTCGTTTGAAAGCCCTCGGCGGGGTGCCCGTCCAGCGCCCGGCGCGCCGTAGCCG
Source organism: Bacteroidota bacterium (assembly GCA_041164105.1). Classification (GTDB taxonomy): domain Bacteria; phylum Bacteroidota; class Bacteroidia; order Flavobacteriales; family Schleiferiaceae; genus TMED14. Next base: position 942 of record JBEAQA010000160.1, read on the forward strand.
CCAAAATCGTGTACATGGGGTTGGGGTGTTCGATGGGGAAGTCGGTTCCGAGCGGAATCCAACCGCCATTAGCCTCGCGCAGCGAACGGTAGGCGTAGGCGTGCGGCATGCGCTCCGCGCCCAAGCGGTCCGGCGCCCAGTCCATGTCGCTGGTGGCGTGGGTCGGCTGCACCGAGGGAACTACGCCCAAGGGGCCGCCAAAAAGCGCGCGGTCCTCGGGGCTCACCACCTGGGCGTGCTCGACGCGCCAGCGCAGGTCGTTGGACGTGCCTTTAGCGCTAAGCGCTTCGCGGTACACGTTTAAAACGAGTCGGTTGGCGGAATCGCCGATGGCGTGCGTGTTCATTTGCCATCCCTTCGCGGCCAGGCGCTTGGCGGCGGCGCGCAGGTAGTCCCGGTCCCGCAGGGCCAATCCGTAGTGGTGGTGCCGGTCGTGGTAGGGTGCCCGAAGCAGGGCGCCGCGGCTTCCGAGGGCGCCGTCGCTGTAGAACTTAAAGCTGCGCACCGAGAGCCAATCGGTGTTTAGGGGGCCGCGGTCGAGCCAGTGGTCCAGGGCCTCCGGACTTTCGGCCACCATGACGTACAGCGGCATGCGAAGGGCTCCGGCCTGCTGCAAGCTGTCAATCAGCAGAATGTCTTCGGTCGGAAGGCCCGCGTCGTGCACGCCCGTCAGCCCGAGGTCCACGCACCAGCGCTCGGCGGCCAAGAGGTAGCGGATTTTTTCGGCTTTGGAGGGCTGCGCTACGCGCAAAAGGGTTTCGGCATTGTCAATCAGCACCCCGGTTGGACGGCCGTTGGCCAGCAGGATTTCGCCGCCGTCGATCTGGCTCGACGCGGTGATTCCCGACTGGGCGAGGGCCACCTGGTTGCAGACCACGGCGTGGCCGTCGATGCGCGAAAGGACGACCGGTTTGTCCGTGAGTTCATCCAGGGCTTTGGACGTGGGCCACGCGCGGTCTGCCCAGTCGTTTTGGTCCCAGCCGCGACCACGTACCACCGCGACTTCGGGATGGTTCGCGAGGTAGGCACGCACGCGTTCCACGCACTCGGCCCAGCTGGTGGTTCCGACCAGGTCCACGGTTTCTAGCGCCTCGCCAAGGGCCAAAAAGTGGGCGTGCGCGTCGGTAAATCCGGGGTAGACGAAGGCGCCGTTCAGGTCGGTCGTGTCGGAGCCCGAGGGTAGGGCTTGGTCCGCTGGAATCAGGGCGGCAATCCGACCGTCCTTGAGGGCAAGGTGGGCTGGCGTGAAGCGCAGCGTGTCGCCTGAAAACTCCGCCACCCGGGCGTTCGCCAGGACCAAATCAAATTCCGGGGCGGAACTGCAGCTGGCTAGTGCGGCAAAAATTCCGAGCAAAATAGGGAAACGTAGCGCCTTCATGACCGCAAGGTAGCCCACCCGCGCCGTACCTTTGCGGCCTTAACTAAGCGCATGGAATCGACTGCCCTCACCACTGTGGCCCAGGCTCAAGAGCTGGGACTTTTGCCCGAAGAATTTGACGCCATTTGCACGCGCCTCGGCCGGGTGCCCAACTTCACCGAGCTGAGCATGTATTCGGTGATGTGGAGCGAGCACTGTTCCTACAAAAACTCGATTGTGTGGCTCAAGACGCTGCCCAAAGAGGGCCCGCACATGCTGGCCAAGGCGGGCGAAGAGAATGCCGGACTCGTCGACATCGGCGACGGACTGGCCTGCGCGTTCAAGATTGAGTCGCACAACCACCCCTCGGCCGTGGAACCCTACCAGGGCGCAGCCACCGGCGTGGGCGGCATCAACCGCGACATTTTTACCATGGGCGCCCGTCCGATTGCGCAGCTGAACTCGCTTCGCTTTGGCAACCCGAACACCGACCGCACCAAGTGGCTGGTGAACGGCGTGGTCAAGGGCATCGGCGACTACGGCAACAGCTTCGGAATTCCGACCGTCGGCGGCGAAGTGTACTTTGACGACTGCTACGAGCAGAATCCGCTGGTGAACGCGTTTTCGGCCGGAATCGTCAAAGTGGGCGGCCAAATCAGCGCCAAGGCGCGCGGTGTCGGCAACCCCGTATACATCGTCGGTTCGTCGACCGGCCGCGACGGCATTCACGGTGCTGCCTTCGCCTCTAAAGATTTGAGCGAAGACTCAGCCAACGACATTCCGTCGGTGCAGGTGGGCGACCCCTTCCAAGAGAAGTTGCTGCTCGAGGCCACCATGGAGCTGGCCGAAACCGGTGCCGTGATGGGCATGCAGGACATGGGTGCCGCGGGCATCACCTGCTCGACCACCGAAATGAGCGCGGGCGGAAACGTCGGCATGACGATCCACCTCGACCGGGTGCCGACCCGCCAAGCCGGCATGCACCCATGGGAAATCCTGCTTTCGGAGTCGCAAGAGCGCATGCTCGTCGTCGTCGACAAGGGCCGCGAGGCCGAAGTAGAAGCCATTTTTGACAAGTGGGACATTCACTGCGCCCTGATTGGCGAAGTGACCGCCGGCCCCAACGTGCAGTACTACTGGCACGGCGAGCTGATTGGCGACCTTCCGGCCGAGCACCTCGTGCTGGGCGGCGGAGCTCCGGTCTACCACCGCGAATGGTCTGAACCGGCCTACTACGCGGAATACCAGAAGTTTAACGTGGACAGCGTACCGGTGCCCGCCGACTTGAAGGCCGTGGCCGCCAAAATGGTGACCTTGCCCAACATTGCTTCGAAGCGCTGGATCTACGAGCAGTACGACTCGATGGTGGGAACCATCAACCGTTCGACCAACGACGCCAGCGACGCGTCGATCGTCAACCTGCGCGGAACCAACCGCGCCCTGGCCATGACGGTGGACTGCAACAGCCGCTACGTGCACGCAGACCCCGAGGTGGGTGCCATGATCGCGGTGGCCGAAAACGCCCGCAACATCACCTGCTCGGGCGGAACCCCCAGCGCCATCACCAACTGCCTCAACTTTGGCAATCCCTACAATCCCGAGGTGTACTGGCAGTTTGTCGGCGCCATCAAGGGCATGGGCAAGGCCTGTCTGAAGTTCGAAACCCCGGTGACCGGCGGAAACGTGAGCTTCTACAACCAAACCGCCATCGGCAGCAAGGTCGAGCCGGTCTTCCCGACCCCGACCATCGCCATGATCGGCCTGGTGGACGACGTGAAGCACGTGACTACCCTTGGGTTTAAGTCCAAGGGCGACCTCATCTACCTCATTGGCAGCAGCCGCAACGACCTGGCTTCGAGCCAGTACCTCGTGCACGTGCACGGTGTTACGGCTTCGCCGGCTCCGTACTTTGACCTCGACGAGGAATACGTCGTGCAGCGCCAAGTCGCCGAGCTCATTCGCGAAGGTGTGGTGGCTTCAGCTCACGATGTGTCCGAAGGTGGACTATTTGTCACGCTTCTGGAATCGGCCATGGCCGGGGGATTGGGTTTTGACCTGACGACCGACGCCGAAATCCGTCCGGATGCCTTCTTGTTTGGCGAAGCCCAAAGCCGCATCGTGGTGAGCGTGCACCCGGAGGACGAGGAGCGCTTCCTCGACATCATGATGCGCAACGGCGTCGAATTTGACCTGCTCGGCCACGTGACCAAGGGTTCTGTTCGCGTTGACGACGAGGAATGGGGCACCGCCGCGGACTACCGCGAGCTGTACGACAACGCGCTGAATTTCAGCTCGAAGAAGTAAGGTAGAGTTCCGTAAGTGCGGCGTTAAATTGGCGTCGTTCTCGGTCGGTGGCCCGTCGAATCGCTCGGGTCTGTAATGCGGTGTTCGGCAGCGTTTGAATTTGATCAAAGCACGCATCTGCGGCGATTCCCCTAAGCACAGTGCGTATTCTGCCGGGGTAGGTTCGATGTTTGGTGGTGAGCGGAACGACCACCACGGTGCTCAGCATTCGATTAAGCACATTGGGTGAAATCACCAGGGCCGGTC
>JBEAQA010000161.1:0-4342 GCA_041164105.1 Bacteroidota bacterium
GCCACCAGCGTCTGGGTCTGCGTCGGGTGAATCACCAAGCCCGTGGTGCGCGTGTAGTTGGTGAGCTGAAACACCAGCCCCGTCGGGTTCCAAGTTTCGCCGCCGTCGGTGGACTTGAGCACCCCGATGGTGTAGGTGTCGCCGCCGTCGCGGTCGCCCGTGGCGATGTACATCGTGTCCGGGTGCACCGGGTCAATGGCAATCGCGCTGACGCCCAAGTTGGGCAAGAGGTCCGTGTTGGTCGACCAGGTGGTACCGTTGTCGGTGGACTTCCACAGGCCGCCCGCCGGAGCTCCCGCATAGATTACGTTGGCCTGGGTCGGGTGAAAGGCGACGACGTTGATGCGGCCGATGCCTTGAATGGGGTTCCCGTCAAACGGTCCGACGGGCGTCCAGTTGCCCACGCCGCTCGCGCCGGTGCTGCTGGCGCCCCAGTTCTGCTGGACCTGCTGCATGCCCTGAAAAAGCGCCGAAGGGTCCGGGCGCTGGCCCGTCGGATAGACGCGGGGCTCCATAAACGCTTCCCAGCGCTTGAACTGCTTCCAGCCCTTGCCTTTTTCCATGGCTTGGCCTTCAAAGGCGGAATCAAATTCTCGAACGACGTCGTAGACGTTGGCGGTTGGATCGTTCCAAAGGCGGAGCCATTCCGGTTGCTGGGCCAAGGCTGCGGCCGACGCCGCGAGCAAAACTGCAGTAAATAGGTTGCGCATAGAGGGTAAAAATACACCCCAGGCCCGCGCTAAATGTTTAAACGATTAAAACCTGGCTATAAAATGCGCTCCGCTTGGCGCGAACCTAGGCCTCTTGGCTCATCTCGCGCAGGCGGCGGCGGTACACTTCGAACAGCTTGGCCTTCGAAAGAAAGCCCACCCAACGGCCGCGGTCGATGACTGGAACGTACCACTGGTCCATGCGCTCGACGCGCTTGACGGCGTCTTCCATGCTCGAGTTCAGGTCCACTTGGTAGGCAATGCCCGACATGGCGTCGCGCACGGCGGTCGGGGGCTGGTTTAAGCGTTGGGCCCGGCGCACGTCGTCCCAGGTCAGGGTTCCGAGCAGGCGGTCTTCGTCGACCACGGCCAGCATGTTTTTGTGCTCGGCCATCAGCCGCTGTACGGCGTCGTCAAAGTTGAGGTCCGGTCCGACCGCGGGGATTCCGCGCTCGAGCACGTCGTCCCACTGAATGAGGCCGAGCACGGCCTTGTCGCGGTCCGAAGTCCAAAGTCCGCCCTCGGCCGCCAACGGCGCCGTGTAGATGGAGTGCGCGCTGAGGGTGCGCGACACAAAGAAGCTCACGGCCGACACCAGCATCAAGGGAAGGATTAGGGGGTATCCGCCACTGATTTCGGTGATCATGAACATGCCGGTGAGCGGTGCGTGCATGACGCCCGCCATCAGCCCCGCCATGGCGACCAGGACAAAGTGGACCGAAGGCACTTCCATGCCCAATTGGCTTAAAAACAGCACGTAGGCGAGGCCAATGATCGCGCCCATGAACAATGTGGGGGCAAACATTCCCCCCACGCCGCCCGCGTGGATGGTGAGTCCGGCGGCAATGGACTTCATCAGGGCCAGCCCCAGGAGCAGGGCGATGACGATCCACGCGCTGTGGTTTTGCCAGGGCACAAAGCTTTGGTCGAGCAGGGCCGCCACGTCGCCCTGCAGGGCCGCGGTGATGCTTCCGAAGCCTTCGCCGTAGAGGGGCGGAATCAAGAAAATGGCACCCCCGAGCAAGAGGCCGCCCGAAATGGCGCGGAACCAGGGCCGCTTGACGTTGTCGAGCAGGGACGACGACCAGAGGTGGGCGCGTTTGACGTAGACCGAGAACAGGGCGGTGACGATGCCCAAGCCCAGGTACTGGGGGATGAAGTGCGGCTCGAATTCCCCGATTCCGCTGACCGTAAACAGCGTCGTGCCGTCGCTGAGGAGCAAGCCCGTGAGCGAGCCGGTGGCGGACGCGAGCAGCAGCGGAACCAGGGCGCCCAGCGTGAGGTCGAGGCTGAAGACCTCGAGGGTAAAGACCAGCGCGGCGATGGGGGTGCCAAAGATGCTTCCGAGGGCGCCGGCGGTGGCGCACGAAATCAGCAGGATGCGCTGCTTGAAGCCCAAGCGCAGCCAGCGGGCGAGGTTGGACCCGATGGCGGCCCCGGTACCCACGGTGGGGCCTTCGAGTCCCACGGATCCGCCAAAACCGACGGTAAAGGCCGAGCCCACAAAGCTGGTGTACATGGCTGAGCGCGGGATGATTCCGCCGTCCTTGGCAATCGACCGAAGGGCCATCGGGATGCCCTCGCGCATCCGCCACTTGAAGCTGCGGCGAAGGACCATGACCAAGCTGATTCCGACCAAAGGAAAGAGAAAGTACGCGACCTGGTAGATGTCGCTGAGGCGCTGGGCCACAATGAGCTCGCGCACGGCGTGGGCCGCGTTTTTGAGGACCACCGCAACCAGGCCCGAAATCAAGCCCGTCACGACGGCCACCAGCACCAAGAAGGTGCTCGTGTCGAGGTTTTGCGCCCTCCACACCAGGAAGCGCCGAAGGAGTCGTTCGAGGGCTTCCCGGGCGTGAATCATGCGGTGGGGTTGGGCCGGAGCAGCAAGTTGAGCTCGGCCATCTGCGCTTCAGCGATGGGCGAGGGGGCGTCGATCATGACGTCGCGGCCGGCGTTGTTCTTGGGGAAGGCGATGTAGTCGCGGATGACTTCGTCGCCGCCCATCAGGGCCACGAGGCGGTCAAAACCGAAGGCGATGCCGCCGTGGGGGGGCGCGCCGTACTCAAAGGCGTTCATCAAGAAGCCGAACTGCGCCTGGGCCTCTTCGGGGCTGAATCCGAGCAGCTCAAACATGCGGGCCTGCAGGGCGCGGTCGTGGATGCGGATCGAGCCGCCGCCGATCTCGTTGCCGTTCAGCACGATGTCGTAGGCGTTGGCGCGCACGGCTCCGGGGTCGGTCTCGAGCAGCGGAATGTCCTCGGGCTTGGGGCTCGTGAACGGGTGGTGCATCGCGAACCAGCGGCCGGACTCTTCGTCCCACTCGAGCAGCGGAAAATCCACTACCCACAGCGGCGCAAACTCAAACGGCTTTCGAAGGCCCAGTTCCTGACCGAGGTGCAGGCGGAGCTCGCTGAGGGCCTTGCGGGTTTTGTTCGCGGCGCCGGCGAGTACGAGCACGAGGTCGCCGGGCTCGGCACCGAAGGCTTCGGCCCAGCCGCGCAGGGCGGTTTCGTCAAAAAACTTGTTCACCGACGAGCTGGGAACCCCCTGTTCGTCGACGCGCATCCAGATCAGGCCGCTCATGCCGAGCTGCGGGCGCTTGACGTAGTCGGTGAGCGCGTCGAGCTGCTTGCGGGTGTAGGTACCGCAGCCCTTGGCGTTGATTCCCACCACCAATTCCGCCTGATCAAACACGGGGAAGCCCTGGCCCTTCACGCGGTCGGTGAGCTCCACGAACTCCATGCCGAAGCGGATGTCGGGCTTGTCGTTGCCGTAGCGGCGCATCGCCTCGGCGTAGGTCATGCGCGGAACCTCGCTGAGCTCGATGCCGTGCACGTCGCGGAGCACGTGGCGCACCAAACCCTCGAAGGTGTTCAAGATGTCTTCTTGCTCAACAAAGGCCATTTCGCAGTCGATCTGCGTGAATTCCGGCTGGCGGTCAGCGCGCAGGTCTTCGTCGCGGAAGCAGCGCACCACCTGGTAGTAGCGGTCCATGCCGGCCACCATCAGCAGCTGCTTAAACGTTTGGGGTGACTGCGGAAGCGCGTAAAACTGGTTTTGATTAAGGCGCGAGGGCACGACAAAGTCACGGGCGCCTTCGGGCGTCGACTTGATTAAAAACGGGGTTTCGACGTCGACAAAACCCAGATTGTCGAGGTAGCCGCGCACCGAGCGGTTGATGCGGTGGCGCAGCAAGAGGTTGTTGCGCACTGGCGCCCGGCGAATGTCGAGGTAGCGGTACTTCATGCGCAGCTCCTCGCCGCCGTCGGTTTCGTCTTCGATGGTGAAGGGGGGCGTAGCGGCCGCGTTGAGCACCGTCAGCTGGGTCACCTTGATTTCGATGTCGCCCGTGGCGAGGTTGGGGTTTTTGTTTTCGCGCTCGACCACGGTTCCGACGGCCTGAACGACGAATTCGCGCTGCAGCTTGCGCGCCTCGGCGACGCGGTCGGCGTCCACCAAGTCATTGAAGCTCAACTGGGTGATGCCGTAGCGGTCGCGCAGGTCGACAAACGACATTCCGCCAAAATCGCGGCGGCGTTGCACCCATCCCGAGAGGGTGACGGTTTGACCAACGTGGTCCAGGCGGAGCTCGCCGCAAGTATGGCTTCGGAACATAGCCGCAAAGGTAA
>JBEAQA010000162.1:0-4337 GCA_041164105.1 Bacteroidota bacterium
AGGACGAGCAACTCATGCAGCGCGCCCGACGTCAGGGCGAGCACTTCCGTGCCACCCTTCGCCGCGAGCTGGGCGACCACCCCTTAATCGGGACGGTGCGCGGACGCGGTCTCTTGAATGCTGTCGTCATCAATGCCTCTGAAGATTCGCATGTTGCCTGGGACCTTTGCCTGGCCATGGCCCGCGAAGGCGTACTGGCCAAGCCGACCCACGGCAACATCATTCGCTTCGCGCCGCCCTTGGTGCTGACCGACGACCAACTTGAGGATGCGCTCGCCCGAATCGTGCGCAGTGTAAAAAATTTTACGGCCGCGTAAACATTTCAAAACCTGCGCGGTTAAACTAAAGCCCGCGGGAGATGGCGAATTTCGGTTCGCCAGGTGTATAGGGTAGTTTACTCCCGCGGGCTTCCCTTTTTTTACTGGATTCTTAGTCTTTCGCCGGCCAGGTGGCCATCCAATCTTGGTACATGGCGTTGAAGTGTCCGCGCACTTTTTCGAGAAATTCCGGGGTCACCGTCGCCCAGACGGCGCTGGGGCTCGGAAAGCGTTCCACCGGGTAGCGGTACGTCTGCTTCATCGGGCCGGCCTCGATTTCTACGAGGTAGTTGGCGCCAAAGTGAAACAACTGAATACGAAAGGTCGGGTGGGGGAGCTGGTCGACGACGCGCACGGCAAATAGTTAAAAATCAGCCCGTAGGCTAAGGTTGATCAAACGGTTCGTCAGGTAGTTGGGCACCGCATAGTAGCTGGCCGTGCTGATGTCCATTACCCAGAAGTAGCTGGCCGTATTGCGGATTTCGAGCAGGTTGTAGACTTCCAGGGCGAGGCGCGGGCGCAGGCCCTTCCAGTCCGGCAGCACCCGCTCAAATCCCAGGTCCATTCGGCGGTAGGGCGGAGCCTTGAAGGGTTTGGGGTTCTCGAGCGGCAAGCCGAACGGAAACCCGCCCGTCACATTGGTGACCAGGTAGACCCGGTTTTGGGGCTGGCCCGGAAGGTGGTCCTCCACGCGCAAGCTCAAGGCGTAGCGGTAGTCGGTTCCGCGCCGCTGCCACACGCCGTCAAAGCGCTCGCGGGCTTGAAAGAGGGACAGCGACAGCCAGGACTCCGCGTCGCCGACCCAGGTGGTGTGCAGCTGCTGGTCCAGGCCGTAGACCACGGCGAGCCCCGGGTTGGTGCCCAGGTAGCGCAGCCGCATGCCGTCCTGCTCAAACGCGAAGGCGCGGTCCTGGTACTTTAAATACGTTTCGATTTGGTACATCCAGGGGCGGCCAAGGCGGGTTCCGAAGCGCTTGCTGCCCGCGATGAGGTGCCAGGCGTGCTGCATGCGGGCCTGGGTTTCAAGGCCGTTGGCGGTCCAGTTGCGCAGCTCGCGCACGCTGGCCGTTTGGGCGTAGCTGCCGGCGTTGACGTACGCCAACCACGAATTTTGCCCCGTGGGATGCACGGTCAGCGAAACCCTCGGGCTCCACCGCCATTCGCCCGAACGGCTGTCGTGCACCAGGCGCTGTCCGGCCCGCAGTTGCCAGCTGTAGTCGGGGCCGGTCCAGTTTTGCGTCCAGGTCATCGAGGCCCAGTGCTTGACGTTCCGCAGCAGCCCGGTGCTTTGCAGCACGGAATACAGCTCAAGGGTGGAGTCGGGCACGTACACGGTGTCGGTGGCGCTGATGGCGACCAAGGTCGGCTGGTGGTTGAGGCTGTAGCCGGCGGAATCCAAATTAATCCACTCCGACACCCGGTCCTGCGCCCATTGAATCCGCTGGCCGACGGTCCAGTGCAGCTGGCCGCGCTCATTGATGAGGTGGTTCCCCCGGACGGCGGTGTGAAATTCGCGGATCCACAGGTCGTTTCGGGCGTAGCGCTGAAATCCGCCGCTGCCCCTTAAGTAGCTGATCTCGCCAAACTGGTCGGAACCCATGTTGGTATTGACGTCCCCGAGTCGGTACGCGGACTCCACGTCGGAGTGTTCCTTTTCGAGGGCCTGGGACCAGCTGGCCTCGGCGTCCAGGACGCTGCGCTGGCCGAACGCTCGGCGGGTACGCCATCCGGCAAACGCGTTTTGAAACCCATAAAACTCAGTGCCCGCCATGGCCACTTGCAGGCGCAGGACTTGCGTGACCGTGCCGAACTCGGTAGTCCGGCTGGTAGGGGCGAGGCGAAAGGCATTTTCTTGGGCGATGCCCAAAAATTCGTGGCGCCAGGCGCCGTGCCGGGCGCTCCAGACGACCTGAGCGTCGCGCGAATCCGCCCGAAAATCCCCCGACACGTCCCCGGTCCGCGCAAAGAGCACGTTGCTCCGGTAGCGCAAACTCACGCCGAGGTTCCCGTGCCACAGCGTGGCTCCGCCCGAAAACCCGCCGAGCCGAACGCGGCCACGGGCGGAATCCGTTCGGCCGTAGTTCACCTCGAGCGCCGACGACAACTTATCGCCCAACTCGGCGTGGAAGCCCCCGGCCGTAAAACTCAGCGACGACACCAAGTCGGGGTTCAGCACGCTCAGGCCCTCCTGCTGGCCGGACCGCGCCAACTGCGGGCGGTACAGCTCAAATCCGTTCACGTACACGAGGTTCTCGTCGTAGGTTCCGCCGCGCACACTGTACTGGCTGCTGAGCTCGTCGCTCGCAACCACGCCCGGAAGCGTCCGCAGCAGCGACTCCACCGACCCGGTGGGCGTGCCAAGCCCGGCGAGGGTTCCGGACTTGAGTCGAATTTGGCTGGTTTCGCTGCGCACCCGCTCACCGGTCACCGTGGCTTCCTGGAGCTGGGTTCCGCGCGGCGTCGTGTCGTTGAGGGCCGCGAGCAGCAGCGCTGAAGCAATCAGGCCCACCCGCTACCGCTTTTTAAGGGACTCGAAAAACTGGGCCCACGCGAACGGATCGCTCAGGCGGCCCAAAATAGCCGTGGCGCCGTTGCTGCCGTAGTAGCGGCCGGAATTGTAGAGTTGCTGTTCCTGCGCCTGAATGATGTAGCGCTGCATCTCGTTCGAACTCATGCCCATAGCGGCTGCCTTCTCTTTAAGCGCTTGAATCGCCAAATTGCGGAGCGCGACGTCCCGCTGCGTCGTTTCAATCTTCATGCTCAGCAGCTCGCGGTTGAGGTCTTCGGGCCGCGGCCAGGGGTAGAGTACGACTTCGTCGAGCTCAATGCGGTTCCAGCGCAAAAACACGGTGGCCAGGTAGCTCTTGCCGTGCAGCGAATCCGGAATCCAAAGCCGTTCGTCCTCAAAGCCAAAACGGCGGAACTTGATGGTGTCGCCCGGCGCCGCCGTGATGCTGAAAAAACCGTCGTCGCCTGAAGTGGTCGTGGTTCCGCGCCGTGCCACCCACAGCCGCGCATTCGGCACGGTTTGAAGGGTGGAATCCTGCGTCAAAATCACGCCGCTCACCTGCACCACGTTTTGGGCGGCCAGGGCGGTGCTCAGGCAGAGCAGTACAGCAAGCAGTGCGCGGTTCATAAGTTGTACGTAAAGGTAGTTAGGTTGCCCAGCTCGTCCTGAACCTGAAGTTCAAGCAGGCCTGTGGCGCCCTCAGGGTCGACCCAAAGGGCGTTGGCCTTGGCGTCCAGGTAGGCCCAGACCCAACGGCCGCTGACTGTGGCGCGGACGATTTCGACGTCCAGTTCGTCGCGTACCTGAATCCAGATCCGGCTGTTGGGGTCGCGGCGCACATAGCGGCATACGGGCCCTTGAGTATCGACGCGCACGTCGCCCGATCCCAGGGTTTTGGACGTAAATCGGATGCCCCGCTCGGTTCGGGTGCCGGGTATTTTAGCGGAGCCTCGACCGTCGCGCACCGCGAGGTAGGTCTTGTCCCAGAGCGAATCTGCCATCTGGCGGGGCATCCAATCGAAGTGCACGGGCTTGAGGGCGGCGACGTCGGGCGCTACCGTGATTTGGCGGTCGTCGGCGCGGAACGTGATCGCCTGATCCCAGGCCAGCCCCCGGGCGGGAACGTCCAAGGTCCACGATTCGGACTCCAGGACCTTTCGGGCTTGCGCGCGGCGCGGGTCGCGCGCCAGGACGTGCACGGTTCCGGACCACAAGGTGCTACCGCCCGACTGCACGCTAAGGCGGTACCGTCCCGGCCCGGCGGGGAAGTCCTGGTGGTGCTGCCAGCCCGGCGACGGTTGGGTCGGGGTGGGGTGCAGCATAAAGCCCCGAACGCCCTGCTGTCGGTGCAAGCTCAGGGCGAGCCCAGCGTCGGCGCCGCGCTGAACGTCGAAGCTCCAGCGCTTCAGCGACCATTCCGCCCGAAGGCTGTCGTCAACGACCACCGAAAATCCTTGCTCGGGCAGCGTAACGGCCACGTCGTACCACGAGGCGACGCGCAGCGAATCGCC
>JBEAQA010000163.1:0-3143 GCA_041164105.1 Bacteroidota bacterium
TCTACGTGGCACTTACCGAGGTCCAAGTGGGCGACGTACTTCGGATTCGCCACGGCGAGCTGGTTCCGGTGGACGGCACCGTGGTTTCGGGGCGCAGCGAGGTCGACATGGCCTTCATCACGGGCGAGGCCCAGCCGCTGGCGGTGGTCGAGGGCGAACCCGTGGCGGCCGGTTCCAAAAACGTGGGCGGCGCTTTGGACGTCCTCGTCGACAAGCGCCTGGATCAGAGCTACTTGACCTCATTATGGTCGTCGGAACAGGGCATTGACCGCCCCAAGGTGGCTCGGTGGATCGACCGCCTTGGCCAAATGTTTACGGGGCGAATTCTGCTCATTGCCCTCGCAGCCGGGCTGTTCTGGGCCTGGAAGGACCCTTCGCAGGTGGCTTGGATCGTGACGTCCGTGCTCATCGTCGCCTGTCCGTGTGCCTTGGCGCTCGCGATTCCGTTCAGTTTGGGGCACAGCATCCGCTTGATGGGCCGCCACGGCGCCTTTGTCAAGGCCACCGACACCCTCGAACGGCTGGCCAAGGTGGATTTTTGGGTGCTGGACAAGACCGGTACGCTGACCGAGCCCAGCAAGCAGACCTGGCAGGGCGAAGTGCCCGAGGACGTAGCTCCGGTACTCGCAGCCATGGTGCAGCAGTCGGCCCACCCAGTGAGTCGGTCGCTGGCGGCGCACTGGCGCGGAATCCCCACCCTGGACGGCTTGACGGTGACGGAGCACCTGGGCTCGGGGCTCGAAACCACCTGGAACGGCAGCCTCGTGCGCTTGGGGTCGGCCACCTTTACGGGGGTCGATGCGGGCGAGGTTCCGCGCGGGGTTTCGTGGCGGGTCACCGGCGCGGTGCCGGCTGAGGGCTGGCTGCGGCCGGAATCGGTGTTCCGCCCCGGACTGCGCGACGGACTGGGCGCACTGGCACCCGACCGCATGGCCCTGCTCACCGGCGACGAAGACCGCGAACGCGCAGAGCTTCAGCGGTTGTTGCCCGCGGGAACCGAGCTGCGCTTCGGGCAGCGGCCGCACGACAAGCTGCAGTTTGTCAAGGACCGCCAGGCCGAGGGCCGCGTGGTGGCCATGGTGGGCGACGGCCTGAACGACGCGGGGGCCCTGGCCCAGAGCGACGTCGGAATCTCGATTGCCGAGGACGCCCTGCACTTTGCGCCGGCCTGCGACGTCCTGCTGCAGGGTGCGGCACTTCCGCAGCTCGAGCGGATGCGCGCCATGGCCCGCGAGGGCATGCGCGCGGTGCGCTGGAACATTGGGGTCAGCCTGACCTACAACGTGGTCGGCCTGAGCTTTGCGGTTCAGGGGCTGCTGACGCCGCTGACTTCGGCGATTTTAATGCCGATCAGCAGCTTGAGCGTGGTGGGACTGTCGTTTTGGTTGACGGAACGGGCGGCAAAGCGCGTGTTCGGTTCCGCCCAGAACCCGCAAAATGCCCCCGACCGCTCGAAAAATACCGGGAACTGACAATTGTCATAGTTCACCCTGCAGCGCTGCGGGAATTTTGACCCCGTACCCCTATCCCTAACGAATGAGCGCGTTCTACCTGATGATTCCCGTGAGCCTTTTGCTGGCAGGCCTTTTTCTGCTCGGCTTTTTGCGCTCGGTGTCGGCGGGCCAGTACGACGACACGACCTCTCCGGCGGTTCGCGCCCTGGACGACGGCACGACGGCGTCGAACGCTTCACCAACCCAACCCACCCAAAACCCATGAGTCACGCACTTGAAACGTTTTACTACGACAACCGGACGACGCGGAACTTTCTGCTCGCCACGGTGCTTTGGGGCCTAATTGGCCTTTTGGTCGGTTTGACGATCGCCCTTCAGCTCGTTTTTCCGGCCCTCAACGCCGACACGTCGTGGCTGACCTTTGGCCGCCTGCGCGCGCTGCACACCAACGGCGCCATTTTCGCCTTTGCGGGCAACGCCATTTTTACGGGCGTCTACTATTCGCTGCAGCGCCTCCTCAAGACGCGCATGGCCAGCGACCTGCTGTCCAAAATCCACTTTTGGGGCTGGCAGCTCATCATCGTTTCGGCAGTCATTACGCTTCCGCTGGGCTACACCTCGACCAAAGAGTACGCCGAGCTGGAATGGCCGATTGACATCCTGATCACCCTTGTGTGGGTCGTCTTTGGCGTCAACATGATTTGGACCATCCTCAAGCGCCGCGAACGCCACCTCTACGTAGCCATTTGGTTCTACATCGCCACGTTTGTGACTGTGGCCGTGCTGCACATTTTCAACAACCTCGAAATTCCGGTCAGCGCATTCAAGTCGTACAGCATCTACGCCGGCGTTCAGGACGCCCTGGTGCAGTGGTGGTACGGGCACAACGCGGTGGCCTTCTTTTTGACGACGCCCTTCCTCGGGTTGATGTACTACTTCATGCCGCGCGCCGCCGAGCGTCCGGTCTACTCGTACCGCCTGTCCATCATTCACTTTTGGGCCCTGATTTTTATCTACATCTGGGCGGGACCGCACCACCTGCTGTACAGCGCCTTGCCGGATTGGGCGCAGAACCTCGGCACCGTCTTTTCGATCATGCTCATCGCGCCGTCGTGGGGCGGAATGATCAACGGCCTGCTCACCCTGCGCGGCGCCTGGGACCGCGTGCGCGACTCCGCCGTCCTCAAGTTCTTTGTGGTCGGGGTTTCGGCCTACGGTATGGCTACGTTTGAGGGCCCGCTGCTCTCGACGAAGTGGTTGAACGCCATTGCCCACTACACGGACTGGATTCCGGCCCACGTGCACGTCGGTACGCTCGGATGGAACGGCTTCATGACCTTCGGCATGATTTACTGGCTGATTCCGCGCATGTGGAAGAACGGCAAGTACTCCGAAAAGCTCGCCAACTGGCACTTCTGGCTCGGGACCACCGGCCTGATTTTCTGGGCGCTGCCGATGTACGTCGCCGGATTCACACAGAGCTTGATGTGGAAGGAATT
This sequence comes from Bacteroidota bacterium, assembly GCA_041164105.1. Taxonomy (GTDB): domain Bacteria; phylum Bacteroidota; class Bacteroidia; order Flavobacteriales; family Schleiferiaceae; genus TMED14. The sequence goes on from JBEAQA010000163.1 coordinate 2,954, forward strand.
TTCGGCCGAGGGCACGCTGGTGTACGGCAACTTCCTCGAGACGGTGACGCAGATTATTCCGATGTACGCCCTGCGGGCCTTTGGCGGAACCCTCTACATCACGGGCATCGTGGTGATGATTGTGAACATCTTCAAGACCGCCGTGAAGGGCGAGCTCATTGCCAACGAAGAGGCGCAGGCTCCGGCCTTG
>JBEAQA010000164.1:0-2947 GCA_041164105.1 Bacteroidota bacterium
CAGGAGCTGCCGGAGCTTCGGGGGCCTTGGGCGCTTCGGGCTTAGCGACCGGGGCTGCTGGGGCCGCCGGAGCGGGTGCAGCTGCCGCTGCCGGAGCGGGTGCTGCCGGGGCTTCGGTCGCCGCCTTCTTGGGCGAAAGGTCGATCTTGCCGGCCACTTTGGGGCCGCTCAGCGTCGCCGTAGCTCGAATGACCTCGGGCTTCTTTTGCTCGCGCTCGGCCTGAATAGCCTCTTTTTCTTCGCGCTTCTTCTGAATCAGCGTTTCGGCCTTGTCTTTTGAAGACTTGTCGGTAGCAAATTGCTCCGTCAGCAGGTCGTACTGGCCTTGATCAATTTTGGCATTGCGGTTGCGCTCTACCTCTTGGCCCTTAGTGGCTAAAAAATCAACGGCGGTATCTAAGCCGATATTCAGCTCACTAAGTACTTTACTGATGCGGATGGTGCTCATAGGCGCAAAGGTCGGAACTATTTAGAAAAATGGCGAAAAACTTGGGACTTCGGGGCTTGATTAGGCTTCGAACTCCTTCTTGAGAATATTGCGAACGTCTTGCACCGTCTCGATTTCGAGGTCGGCACGGCGAGCTACGTCTTCGATGTCGGCGCGCAGTACGGACTTGGCGGTGTCGTAGCCTCCGTTGCGGAGCTGGTCGATCACCCAAGCCTCGATTTCGTCGCTGAACTCGAGGAGCTCTACGTCTTCTTCGTGCACCACGTCCTCGCGGAACACGTCAATTTCGTAGTCGTTGAGCTTGCTGGCAAGACGGATGTTGGTTCCGCCGCGGCCAATGGCCAACGAAACCTGGTCGGCCGGAAGGTAGACGCTGGCGTGGCGGCGCTCTTCGTCGAGGACCATGTTGGTGATCTTCGCCGGCGACAGGGCGCGCTGAATCATCAGCTGCAGGTTGGTCGTGTAGTTGATCACGTCGATGTTCTCACCGTGGAGTTCGCGGACAATGCTGTGGATGCGCGAGCCCTTCATGCCGACGCAGGCGCCGACGGGGTCGATGCGGTCGTCGTACGATTCCACGGCCACTTTGGCTTTTTCGCCCGGAATCCGGACCACCTTCTTGACGGTGATGATGCCGTCAAATACCTCGGGAATCTCGGCCTCAAACAGTTTGGCCATGAAGGATTCCGACGTGCGGCTGAGCAGGATGAACGGCTTGGTTCCGCGCACCTCCACGAGCTTAACGACGGCGCGGACGGTGTCGCCCTTGCGGTAAAAGTCCTTCTCGGGAATCATGTCCTCGCGGCGCAGGATGAGTTCGTTCTGCTGGTCGTCGTAGATGATCAATTCGCGGTGGCGCACGTGGTGCACTTCGCCGCTGATGATTTCACCTTCCATCGACTTGTAGCGCTTGTACAGCTCGCCCGAGTCGTGCTCCTGAACCTTCTGCACCAGGGTCTGGCGGAAGGCCAAAATGAAGCGGCGGCCGAGGTCGATGATTTTGATCTCTTCAGAAACCTCTTCGCCGACTTCGAAGTCGGGCTCAATTTTGAGGGCCGCGCTGAGGGCGATTTCGAGGTTGTCGTCCTCGACGGCGCCGTCCTCGACGATGGTGCGGTTGCGCCAAATTTCGAGGTCGCCTTTGTCGGGGTTGACGATCACGTCGAAGTTCTCGTCGGTGCCGTACTTCTTGCGAATCTGTACACGGAAGGCCTCCTCAATGAAGGACATCAGGGTTACGCGGTCGATGCTCTTTTCGTCTTTGAACTCGCCGAAGGATTCGATAATGGCTAGGTTTTCCATAGCTACTTGAGAGTGAGAAACTTAGAATTTAAAGTCGAGGGTGATGCTGGCAATGTCCGCCAGCGGGATTTGGGTTTGGGTCGTTTGGTCCATTTTGCCCTTACCTACGGGTTTCGGAACCCGCTCGGTGCGTTCGAGCGCAATACTTGCGCCGTCGTAGGCGACCAACTTGCCCTTGCTTTTGATTCCGTCCACGTGCTTGACTACGACCTCGCGGCCGATGTTTTTGCGGTACTGGGCGTCCACTTTAAACGGACTGAACATGCCCGGGGACGACACCTCAATGGCGTAGTTCTCGGAATCTTCGCCCAAGGCCGACTCGATGGCCCGGCTAATGGTCTTGATTTGCGCCAACGTGATGTGGCCCTCGTTGAGGTCCGCATGCACTTTGATGTCGTTGGTTGCGCTAAGGCTTACCTCAACGGCGAATGCCCCCAACTCGTGGAGGGCCGTGTCAACCAGCTGTTGCAGTTCGTGGTGGGTCATGGAAGCGAACTTTTAGAAAACAGTCGAGGGGACTTTTTGGGTCCCCTCGATTTTGGATTCAGAAAGCGCTGCAAAGATACGCCGGGTTTTTTTACCACGCAAACCTCAGGCTGGCACGCACTTGCCGGCCCGCTTCGAGCACTCCAAACGCCCGAGCGATGGACAGGTGGTGGGCGTAGGCCGTGTTGGTCGCGTTGAGGACTTCGAGGCTCCACGAGGCGTGGGCATTCAGTACCCCGGTGAGGCTGGCCGACCACAGGCTGTAGGCGGGCGTTGGGCCGTCCAAGAACAGTTCCTCGGTCGGCGAAAGCCGGTTTTGGGCCAGGTAGTGGTCGTAGTGCAGTTCGGCGTGCAGGCGCTGCTTCGGGAGCACGTCGTAGGCCGCGTGGGCGCCCCAGCGGCCCGGAGCCATGAACGGCAGCGGATTTCCGGCGGCGTCCTCGCCGACGCTCACGGCAGCCTGGGCGTGGACGTGAACGCGTTTCGCCGGGTGCCAGTGCGCCCGGGCTTCCGCCCCGTATACCCGCGCGTCGCCCTGCACGTAGTAAAAGCGCCAGGATCCCGAGCTGTCGTTGGGGTTGAGGTAGATGAAGTTCCGGTAGGCCTGGTAAAAGGCGGTAAGCTGGGCGTCGAACCGGGGTTGGTCGTAGCTCAGACTAAGGTCGGCGTTCCAAAGCTGCTCGGGGCGAAGGTTGGCATCGCCCACTTCAA
>JBEAQA010000165.1:0-6584 GCA_041164105.1 Bacteroidota bacterium
TTCCGGAAACAGCGGCGTAAGGTGTTCAAATCCGACACGGTCGCGGGTGGAATCCGGATTCTTGCCGTTGATCATGTGGACCTTGGTCAGCGGGAAGAATTTCTCTTGGTCCCGCGGAGGACGCACTTCACCCCGGACGGTATCGCCGGTTTTAAGGCCGTAGTGCTTGATTTGCTGCTGGGTGAGCAGGACGTCGTCGGGGGAGTTCAGGTAGTTGTAGTCGCTCGAGCGCAAGAAGCCGAAGCCCTCGGGCATGATTTCTACGACGCCTTCGGTCGGAATGATTCCCTCGAATTCGTAGACAGGCTCCTGAATTTTGGGTTGGCGCGGTTCGCGGGGTTCACGCGGTTCACGCGGTTCGCGGGGGCCACGGTCTTCGCGCGGACCGCGGTCTTCCCAGCCGTCGCGGCGGGGTCCACGGTCGTCGCGCGGGCCACGATCTTCACGGGGTCCACGGTCTTCGCGGGGTCCGCGGTCTTCACGGGGTCCGCGGTCTTGGCGCGGTCCGCGGTCTTCCCAGCCGTCGCGGCGGGGGCCACGGTCATCTCGGGGTCCGCGGTCTTCACGGGGTCCGCGGTCTTCACGGGGTCCACGGTCTTCACGGGGTCCACGGTCTTCGCGGGGGGCATTCTCGTCGCGGGGACCGCGGTCCTCACGGGTTCCGCGCTCACTGCGCGGAGGGCGGCCTTCGCGATCAAAACGTCGGGGTTCGCGAGCGCCCTGGTCTTGAGCTTCGGGGTCGGCGGCGCCGTCGGTCGAAGCTGGAGCTTCACCTTGAGGTTCCGCGGAACGCGCGGGGCGTCCGCGACGACGGCCCTCGTTGGGGGCCTCGCTGCCGGCGTCTGCGGGTGCAGGTGATGCGGCGGGCGCGGAATCCGAAGCAGACAAACCTTGAATCGCTTCGAGGAGTTCGGGTTTGCGCAGGTAGCGCGCTTTCGGAATGCCTAATGATTCCGCTAATTCTTTGAGCTCGGGTAATTTACGGTCCGAGAGATCCGGCATTGATGCCATACCAAAATGTCGTTAAGAGACTAAAAGCAAACGTGTGAGGGGGGAGTGCACAGCGCCCTGGGCGCCGATTGATGTAGCAAATATACACGAAGCAGCGTTATGACAGAACTTTGCACATTATGTGGCAACGAATTCAAACCTTGTACATGGCCCTGGCGGCCTTATGTCTTTTCGCGGTAGGCGCGGCGAACCCGACCGAGTGGTCCTCGCTGCTTGCGGGCCTTGGCGTCGCCTTGTTCACGGCCAATACCACCTACTTCCGCTACCGGCAGCGCCAGTTTGTCGTCAACCGAATCGGAATTTTAGCCGCCTTCGCCCTCGAAGTGGTGTACTTGATTCCGGTGCTGAACGGTACCCAGGGCGCCGAAAATTCGTGGTCGTTGGCGCTTCCGCTGGTGGCCGTGGTGTTTGCCTCGATGGCCAACCGCGCCATTCAGGCCGACGAAGCCAAGGTTCGCGAGGCGGACAGCTTCCGCCCCAAGAAAAAGAAGCGCTAGTCGAGCTTTGATCCGCGCGGCCCCAATTCGATGACGGACAGGTCGTCGAGGGTTCCGCCCCGAAGGGTAAAGCGAAGCATGGTGCGCACCTTGTGAAAGCCGTGGGTGCCGCAGGCCCCCGGATTCATGCACAGCACGCCCGACGGATCGCGGCCCACCCGCAAAATGTGGGAATGCCCGCAAATCAGGACGTCGGCGGGTTCCGCTCGAAGCGCGGCCCGCACCGCCGTCGGTAGGCGCCCGGCCGGCCCTGCAATGTGGGTAATCCAAAACCGCAGGCCGCCCAAGGTGAATCGCTGGTCGTGCGGCCAAATTCGGCGCAGAAGCGCATCGTCGATGTTGCCGTAGACACCCCGAACCGGTTTGCCCAACGCTTCAAGCCGGTCGATGACCTCGGTGGATCCGACGTCGCCGGCGTGCCAAATTTCGTCGGCCTCGGCCGCATGCGCTAGAATTCGCTCGTCCAAATAGCCGTGCGTGTCCGACAGCAGAAGAATTTTGAGGGAAGTACCTTTGGCGCTCATGGAAGCCCAAAGTTCGCCAACCTTTCGCTACGCGCTGCGCCTTGCCTACCACGGTGCGGAATTTTTAGGTTGGCAGCGCCAGCCCGACGGCCGTACGGTACAGGGCGTTTTGGAATCTAGCCTTTCGGCGTGGATGCGCCACGAAGTGGCCGTCACCGGAGTGGGGCGCACCGACACCGGGGTGCACGCTTCGAACTACGTGGCGCACCTGGATTGCGCCCGCGAAGTGGACCCTCACGAGCTGGTGTACCGGATGAACCGGTTTCTGCCCGAAGACGTAGTTCTTTTTGAGGCAGTGGCGGTGGCGGAGGACGTGCATGCCCGCTTTTCGGCTACGGCTCGCGGCTACCAGTACCGCATTCAGCGAACGAAATCGGCCTTCGGTCGCGACACGGCCTGGCACTACGAGCGCGCCCTTCAGGTGGACTTGCTGCACGAAATGGCCCAGAGCCTGCTGGGCGAGCACCACTTTGGAGCCTTTGAACGCAGCGGAAGTGCCGAAACCAACGGCCTGTGCACGCTGACCCGGGCGCACTGGCTGGAGCGGGGTGACCAGCTCGTTTTTGAGGTCGAAGGCAACCGTTTTTTGCGGAACATGGTCCGTTCCCTCGTGGGGACGATGGTGGAACAGGCTGTGGCCGATCGGGGGTTGAACGCGTGGCACGAACTGCGCGCGAGTCAAAAAAGGACGGCTTCCGGACCCTCGGCCCCCGCCCACGGGCTTACCTTTGCCGGAGCACGGTTTTCCGTGCCCTTATTTGATGGCCGAGAACACCCCCAATTCATCCAAGAGCGTTAGCGGAAAGGCCTTTGACTGGTCGGTGCTGCGGCGCGTGCTGCGCTTTGCGCAACCCTACCGAGGACTTCTAATCGGAGCCGGGGTGCTGAGCGTGCTGCTGGGCGCGGTCACGACCGTTCGTCCGTACTTAGTTCAGCAAGCGGTGGATTTTGCCGTCGAAGACGGGGATCTGTCCATGCTGCACTGGAGCATTGCCGCCCTCATGCTCACCCTGCTGTTCGAAGGTTTGGGTCAGTGGTTTTTTGTGCTCGGAACCAATGAATTGGGTCAAAAAGTGATTCGCGACGTCCGGGTTCGGCTTTTTGGGCAATTACTGCGCTACCGAGCTGGTTTTTTTGACCGCACCCCCGTAGGTCAACTCGTGACCCGGACCGTGAGCGACGTCGAGACGATGGCCGACATTTTCGCAGAAGGTCTGCTGGTCATTTTTGGCGATTTATTCAAAATCGCGGTGATGGTCGCCGCCATGTTCTGGCTCTTTGATGCCGGTATGGTGGCCGTGAGTCTGTCGGTGGTCCCGGTCCTCTACGTGGCCACGCGCTGGTTTCAAAAGTCCATCAAAGGTGCCTTTACCGACGTGCGGAATCAGGTGGCCGCCCTGAACACGTTCGTTCAGGAACGCATCACCGGCATGGCCGTAGTTCAATTGTTTGGCCGCGAGGCCGCTGAGGCCCAGCGTTTTGAGGCGATTAACCGGCGCCACCGCGACGCCAACATCAAGAGCATTTGGTACTTCTCGCTGTTTTTTCCGATCATCGACATGCTGTCTGCCCTTTCGATTGGCTTGGCCATTTGGTACGGCGGTTGGCGGTCGCTGGTCACCCCGGGCAGTGTGAGCATCGGCGACCTGACCGCCTTGATCATGTTCATCAACATGCTGTACCGCCCGCTCCGCCAGTTGGCGGACCGGTTCAATACGCTGCAAATGGGTATGGTGGCGAGCGACCGCGTTCTCAAGCTGGTGGAGCAGACCGAGCACCTCGAGCGCCCCGGGACGCACCGCGCCGAGCGCATCAGCGGCCGGGTCGAGTTTGATCACGTCGTCTTTTCGTACGTCGACGATCAGACGGTACTTCACGGGGTGACCTTAGAAGCCAAGCCGGGCGAAATGCTGGCCCTCGTGGGGTCGACGGGCAGCGGAAAATCCACGCTGATCGGATTGCTGGCCGGAATGTACCACCCCAATTCGGGCGCGGTTCGGGTGGACGGAATCGCGGTTTCAGACTGGGATTTTGGCGCCCTGCGCAGCCGTCTTGCCCTGGTGCAGCAGGACGTCTTTCTCTTCAGCGACACGGTTCGCAACAACGTTACCCTGTACCGGCCCATTCCCGACGCGCAAATTTGGGCGGCGGCCACCGACATGGGTATTGCGGAATTTTTAGAAAGCCTTCCTGGCGGCCTGGACTACGACGTCAAAGAACGCGGGGGCATGCTGTCGACCGGCCAGCGCCAACTCTTGGCCTTTTTGCGCGCGTATTTGGCCCAGCCGGACGTACTCATTTTGGACGAAGCCACTTCTTCGGTGGATTCGCAGTCGGAAGCCTGGATTCAGCGCGCCACCGAGCGCATCACCGAAGGTCGAACTTCGGTGGTGGTGGCCCACCGCTTGGCCACGGTGCTGCACGCAGACCGCATTGCGGTCTTGGAGCACGGTACGGTGGTGGAGCAGGGCAGTCACGCCGAACTGTTGGCCTTGGGCGGTGCCTACGCCAACCTGTACGCCAAGCAGTTTTTTGGAGCGGAATCGAACTAGCGTTCGACCGGAATTCCCCGGGCCTCGAGGTCGTTGAGGACGGCGGACCAGGCCTCGGGCTGGGTAATTTGAAAGGCGACGGTGCTGCCCTGGTGGCGTTCGACGAACACGTAGTTCCCTTCTTCAAACGCGTAGGCGATGACGCGGCCTTCCTTTTTCCATCCCTTCATACGGACGCCGTAGCCCATAAAGTCGCCCATCGGGTCAACTTTTTGGTGGTACATCCGCCGAACTTCGGACCAATCAATGCGCTTGGGGCCCAGGTTGAAGGGGCGGTAGCGAATGGAAATTCCGCTTGGAGCCACCTCAATGCGGCAGGGACGGCGAAGCAGCCATGCCGTGAACACCTGCAGGACGGTCATGCCGACCACCGACCACAGAATCTCGGTGCTCCAGCCGGTTTGGCTGGCCACCGCAACCATCATAACTAGGGTGGTGACCGTGGTGATGCCAATGATCCATAAAAAAGCCTTCGGGATTCGGTATGCTTCGCGGTACATGCCGCTAAGATACCGTGGCTAGGTCAAGTCCTCAAGGGCTGTGCGCAGGTCGCGAAAGCGGTATTCGAATCCGGCGTCGCGCCATTTTTGCGCGGAACAGTGGGTGCTCATCAGAGCAATCTGGGCCATTTCGCCAAGGGCTAGCTTGAGGGCCCAAGCGGGGGGAGCAGGGGCCCAAAACGGCCGCTTGAGGACCTTGGCCAGGGTTTGGCTGAACTCCATATTGGTCGTGGAATCGGGTCCGACGCCGTTCCAGATTCCGCTCAGGGAGCGATCTTCGGCCAGGCGCTCCACCATGGCGGCGAGGTCGGCGACGTGGATCCACGGCATCCAGTGGCGCCCGTTGCCCAGGGCACTGCCCAGGCCCAGTTTAAACACCGGAAGCAGCGTGCCCAGCACCCCGCCGCCGCGTCCGAGCACGATGCCGATGCGCAATTTGGCCGTGCGAAGCCCGAGTTCTTCGAAGCGGTCAGTTTGAGCTTCCCAGGCGCGGACGACGTCGCCCAGAAAGCCGGGAGCTCCGCCGTCGCGTTCCGTATAGACGCGGTCGTAGCTGTTCGGATAAATGCCGACCGCGGATGCGCTGACGAGGACTTCCGGGCGGACATTCATGGCCGCCAGGGCGCGGTACAGGGTTTCGGAACCTTGAATTCGGCTGTCCATAATAGCCCGTTTGTGCTTTGCCGTCCAGCGCTCCGACACCGAAGCACCCGCCAGGTGCACCACCGCATCTACGCCCTGAAGGGCCGCGGGATCCACCGTGCATGCGGCGGGGTTCCACGAATATTCGTGGGGCCGTCGCGGGCTTCGGGTGAGTACGCGAACTTCGTGTCCAGCCGCAGTGAGCCGTTCCAACACGGCCCGGCCGACCAAACCCGTTCCTCCGGTGATGCAGTAAATCATACCCTGTTAACCCGATCTTCGCAGCTCGGTTCACGTTCACCATGCATTCCCTCGAGCCCCACAGCGCCTGGCGCACCCGATACCTTGCTTCTGAGGACGAGCGGAGTCCGTTTTACCTCGACCAGGGCGCGCCCAGCAACGGCGCATTCCACCAGATGTACGATTTTGTCATTCATCCGGAGTGGGACGACATTGGCTGCGAAACGCTTTTTTTGAAAGTGCTTTTCGTAGACTACACCGAGGGCTGTGCCGTAATTGAGCTGCTGGGGGAGTGGAACGACGCCCTGCACAACGACGTGATGGAACTCAAGCGGCGGGTGATTGATCCGATGCTGGTTGAAGGCATCGTTCGATTCGTGCTGGTCGGCGACAATTTGCTCAACCTTCACGCGGACGATCCCGACTACTATGCCGAATGGGCCGAAGAAGTCGAAGCCGAGGGCGGCTGGATCGTAGGGCTGAATTTTCGGGACCATGTGGCCGACGAAGTGGCCCGCGCGCGCCTGAGTCGCTACCTCTGGACCGGTCCCCGCTTTCGCCTAAGCACCTGGAGGGCTCAAGATCCACTCACGCTGTGCCAAGCCGTGGAGGTCATGG
>JBEAQA010000166.1:0-2610 GCA_041164105.1 Bacteroidota bacterium
AGCGCTAGGTTGCGGGCCTTGGCCGCCAGCATCAACCGAACAGCGTGCGGCGGCGCCAGCGGTCCCGCTCCGGCAGCATGGCTGATGATGAGGTTGCGCTGCAGGGCCTGCAAATCGTTGCGGGCAACGGCCGTGGTACAAAGGGCCCCAAATCCGGTATTGACGCCGTAGACGACCCTACCCTGCTCGATTCCGCGCTCGACGGCCGCGCGGTTGGCGACCACGGCATCGCGGTCGGCCGCACTAAGGATGAGTTCCGCCCGGCCCTCGGCCACGGCGTTCCAGTCGCTGAGCGACCACATTTGGGTAAGATTGAGCGCGCGGTGGGCCATTCGTCAAGGGTTTCAACAAAAGTAGTCCGGGCGGTGTTAGCACCCATATGAAAACCTTCTTTATCGTGGGGCACCGAAGCGGAATTGGCCGCGCCCTCACCGAACTGCTTTTGGAACGCGGCGACGAGGTCGTCGGACTGTCGCGCCAGCCGGCTGGTTTGACCCACCCCAGGCTTCGCGAACTCCAAGCCGACGTGATGGATTGGGACGGAGCCGGACTCCCCGAGCGCCTCGACGGCCTGGTGTATGCCCCGGGCAGCATTAACCTCAAGCCCTTCAAGGGCTACAAGCCCGAGGAATTCCGGAGCGACTTTGAACTCAATGCCCTGGGCGCCGCGCTTTGCCTTCAAAAGGCCGAGAAATCGCTGCGCGCCGGACAAGGTTCCGCCCTGCTGTTCAGCACCGTAGCCGTGAACCAAGGCATGAGCTACCACGCCAGCATCGCGATGGCCAAGGGCGCCGTAGAGGGCCTGGTGCGTTCGCTGGCTGCGGAATGGGCTCCCGCGGTGCGGGTGAATGCCCTCGCTCCGTCGCTGACCAATACGCCGTTGGCGTCCAAGCTGTTGGGCAACGAGGCCCGGGCAGCGGCGGCCGCGGAACGGCACCCCCTCAAGCGCGTGGGCGAAGCGAGCGAATTGGCGGCGGCTGGATTGGCCCTGCTGGACAATGCGTGGATCAGCGGGCAAGTTCTCGGTGTCGACGGCGGAATGAGCAGCTTGCGCCCGTGACCCTCACCGAAGACCTCTGGAACGACTGGGAACCCCGGTTCCGCGCCCAGTTTTTTAATTCGGTCTGCGGCCCGCGGCAGGTGGGCCTGCTCACGACGTTTTCGCCCGACGGCGTGGCCAATGCGGCGGTTTTCAGCCAAACGCTGCACGTCAGCGCCAACCCGCCTCAGCTTGGATTTTTGTTCCGCCCCCTGACCGCCGAGCACCAGGGATTGCGCTACCTGCGCGCGCAGGGCGCCTTCGGTTTTCACCTCATGTCGGGCGGAATCGAGGCCGCCGCCGCGGTGCACCAGTGCAGCGCCAAGTACCCCGAGGGGGCCAGCGAACTCGATGCCCAAGGCCTGGAATGGTCCGCGTTTGAGCACGTACACGCCCCCCGAGTGCACGCGGCAACTGTGGCCTACGGCCTCAAGCTGACCGAAGAGCACGTCCTCGCCCAGGGAACCGTACTGGTCGTGGGGTCGGTCGTGGAGGTGCAGCTCTCGGACAGCGTGCAGCTTGGACCGGACGGCTTCGCCAACCTTCCTGTGGACCTCTTGACCGCCCAAGGCTTGGATTCGTACCACCACAGCACGTCGGTTGGCCGCTTCACCTACGCGCAGCCGGACCGCAAACCCCAAGTCCTTTAAGCATGCGCGGGGTCGCCAAAGCCAACTTGCCCGTCAAGGACTGCGCCCAGTGCGGACGTCCGTTTACGTGGCGCAAAAAGTGGGAGCGCGACTGGGATCAGGTTAAATTTTGCTCGGACCGGTGCCGGAGCGAGGCCAAACGAAGCGCCAAGCCGTGATTTTGCGGCTGATTTTGGGCGACCAGCTCAACCCGAAGCATTCCTGGTTTGCCGAACGCAATGCGGGAATCACCTACGCGCTGTTTGAAAGCGCGGACGAGCTGCGCTACGCCCCGCACCACCGGCAAAAAATGCTGGCATTTCTGCACGGAATGCAGCGCTTCGCCGAGCGCCTGCGCTCCGATGGGCACCGGGTAGAACACTGGACGCTCGACGATCCGCGTCAGCGCGGCAGCCTGCGCGCCAACCTGGAGGCCCTTCGCGCCCAACTTGAATCCGAAACCGGTGAATCCGTGGCGGTCGAGTACCAAGAGCCGGACGAATTCCGCGTCGACCGCGCCCTGGACGGCATCGGTCGCTGCGTGCCGAGCGAGCACTTTTTGACGGAACGCAGGGATGTGGCCCAGCACTTCGCGGGCAAAAAGACCTACCTCATGGAATCGTTTTACCGAGCTATGCGGGTAAAATGGTCCGTGCTCCTCGACGATTTTGGCCAGCCCGAGGGCGGTAGTTGGAATTTTGACGCCGAAAACCGATCGGCCTGGAACGCTGCTCAACCGGTCCCCGCGGAATGGCGGGCCCACCACGACCTGCGCGACCTCGACGCTCGGCTGGACCGCCACGGGATTCCGCGCTGGGGGGAATCGTTGGCCGACGACTTCCCCTGGCCGGCAGACCGAGAAGAGGCCTTACTGGTCTTGGACCACTTCATCCAAAAGGGATTGCCCCTTTTTGGGCGCTACCAAGACGCGCTGGCTGAGGG
>JBEAQA010000167.1:0-5331 GCA_041164105.1 Bacteroidota bacterium
ACCACGGCATCGAGCTTGGGGTGAATTCGCTCGGGGAACCATCCTTCTTCGGCCGGAAGCAATCCGGCGGCGGCCAATCGGCTGCGGCTGGGTTCAAATATGGCGTCGTCGCTGCCCGTAATCACGGTTCCGCTGCGGCCCGCCAGCGCCAGCGCCAGGCTGTGCATGGCGCTTCCGCCAATGGCGATAAAGTGCACGTTCATGCCCAAAAAGATTTAGAGCTGTATTTGGTAGGCCCGCAAAAAATTCGCCTGAAACGCCGGAAGCAGCGGAAAAAACAGGGGGTTGTTCGGGTCGATGTCGACCTGGTCTACAATGGCGGGGTCCGCCCCGTCGAGGAGCAAATTGGCCTTAACCACAATGTTGATGTTGATGTCGTCGTCCTTTTTCACCGTAAACGACATCTGCTGGTCCAGCAGTTCGTTGAGGGCCTCGGAACTCACGACGTACTTAAAGGGCTTGTACGGGCGCGTCTGCGACGAATCCAGTGGACTCTTCCAAAATCCCTCGATGGTGATGGCGTTGTAGCCGCCGGTGCTGCGCTTGAGGCGGTTAATGCCGGCCTCGGGGCTGTAGGTTGCCGCATTCTGCGCGCTATCCAACCCTACCCGCCAAAAATGGCGGCCGGAATACGTTCCGCTCGGAACCTTGTACACGCGGGTAAACCCACCGTACGTGGACGAAGCTGATTCCACCTTAAAGAGCGTCGTATCGCCCTTCATCGGGAACACCGTGTCGCCGAGGTGGTTCTCGAAGTGGTAAAAACCGAGCGCAAATTCAATGTTCGAAAAGCGAATTTCGGTTCCGTTAAAGCCGTCCAGCACGAACGTCGTGTTGGTGTCGATCAACTGGTTTTTGAAGTAGAAGAAATGGCGAAGTACCACGTTACGGTCGTCGCGGGGCGCGTCCGGTTCTTGAAAGGTGGCCTCGCAGCTCACCAAGGCAACGGCCGCGGCAAGCACGGCAATCCAAGCATTCTTCATATCTGAAATTTACGCATTTACGGCGGAATCCGAGGGGCGCACTTGCTCAATGGCCACCATCACTTGATCCAAAATTTGCTGCGGCGTCGCATCGGGGGCGAAATTCAAGGGCTCCTTGAAGCGCAGTTTGAGGTCCACCCGGCGCTTTTTCACGCGGAGTCCCTTGCGGTCAAAGCCGCGGCGAAACCCGTCCACGACCACCGGAACCACCGTCGGATTCAGGTCGCGAATGATGTGCGCCGTCCCGCGGCGACCCGGGGCAAAGGGTTTGGTGGTTCCCTGCGGAAACGTGATCACCCAGCCCACTTGAATGGCCTTGCGAATGTTGTCTAAGTCGCGCGGATCCACCCCGCGGTTGATTTCTTTGCCGGCCTCGCGCCACGTGCGCTTGATGCTCACCGAACCGGCCAGCGACAGCAGGCGGGGCAGCGGCCCGGACTTCATCGTCTCTTTGGCGGCGACAAAGAACAAGTTCATGCGCGGATTCACCACGGGCCACCAGCGGTCGACGCGGTTGGGCATTCCGTTGCGCAAGTGCATGAAGGCCAAAAACATGGACGCCACATCCATGAAGTACGTTTGGTGGTTGCTCACAAACAGTACGTTTTCGTCGGGCAGCTCCGCCAGGTGCTCCATGCCCTCGACCTTCGTGCGGTGAATTCGGTTGAGGCGGTACCACGTTACGGTTCCGAACCAAAAAATGACCATGCGCTTGGCCCACAGCGGGTAGCCAAACGGATCGCGGTACGGAAGTCGACGGATCTTCTTCATGAATTCAGCAAATCTACATCACCTTTGCCCTGTGCAGCACGAAATCTGGCCAAACCCCAACCTTATTCCCGACCCCCAAGGTCGGCTTTGGGATGCCTTTCGCCGGAATTGGGTGGCCGGAACCCCCGAAGAGTACGTCCGCCAGCACTTTTTGCGCCGGGCAGTGCTCGAAGCCGGATATCCTCCCGAGGTTATTGCGGTCGAACGCGGACTCAAAGTGCACGGTCAACCGCGACGGTTTGACGCCGTCGTATTTCACCAAGGGCTTCCGTGGATGCTCGTCGAGTGCAAAGCGCCCCAAATCCCCCTGAACGATGCCGTCTGCGACCAATGGATGCGCTACAACCTTCCCCTCGGCGCGCCCTGGGGCTGGCTGACCAACGGGGTGAGCGACCGGTTTTTTCGCGCGGACGGCCGAGAAATTCCGCCCGTCCTGCCGGCGTTTGGTACCTTTGCGCTTTAGGAACCTACTATGAACTACGCCCTGCACGCGCTCTCGCCGCTCGACGGCCGCTACCAAAAGCACGCTGCCCCCCTTCGCCCCTACTTTTCGGAGTTTGGCCTCATCCGCTACCGCGTCCTGGTCGAGGTCCGCTACTTCATCGCCCTGTCGGCGCGCGGAATCCAAGGCCTACCCACCCTCAACGACGCCCAGATTGCGGAACTCCACCGCATTTACAGGGATTTCTCGGAAGGAGACGCCGCACGCATCAAAGAAATTGAAGCGACCATCAACCACGACGTCAAGGCCGTAGAGTACTTTATTAAAGAGCGCTTTGAGGCCCTTGGCCTGGGCGACCGGGCGGAATTTATCCACTTCGGCCTGACCTCTCAGGACATCAACAACACGGCGATTCCGCTTTCGCTGCTCGAAGCCCACCGCGACGTCGTGCGCCCCGCCCTGCTCAGCATTATCGAGCGCATCGACGAGCAAGCCCGCGCGTGGGACCACCTGCCCATGCTGGCCCGCACCCACGGCCAACCGGCCTCTCCCACCCGGCTGGGCAAGGAATGGCGCGTGTTCCGCGAGCGACTCAGCCAGCAGCTTGCCCTGCTCGATGCCGTGCCCTTCGCGGGCAAGTTTGGCGGCGCGACCGGAAACTTCAATGCCCACAGCGTAGCTTATCCGGGCGTGGACTGGCACGCCTTCGGCGAAGCCTTTTTGCGCGACGACCTCGGGCTGCAGCGCAGCCATCCGACTACCCAAATCGAGCACTACGACCACCTCGCTGCGTACTTTGACGGCCTGAAGCGCCTGAATACCGTACTGATTGACTTGGCCCGCGACGCGTGGCAGTACATCTCGATGGACTACTTCAAGCAGAAGATCAACCCCAACGAGGTGGGCTCTTCGGCCATGCCGCACAAGGTCAACCCCATTGATTTCGAGAACGCCGAGGGCAACTTTGGCATCGCCAACGCGTGGTTAGAGCACTTGGCGGCGAAGCTTCCCATCAGCCGACTGCAGCGGGACTTGACCGACTCGACCGTGCTGCGCAACGTCGGAATGCCCTTGGGCCACATGCTGCTCGCCTACGCGAGCCTGCAGCGCGGACTCGGAAAGCTGGTGGTCAACGATTCCGCCCTGAATGCCGACCTTGAAAACCACTGGGAAGTGGTCGCCGAAGGCATTCAAACGATTCTGCGCCGCGAGGGCTTCCCCAAGCCGTACGAGGCGCTGAAAGCCCTGACCCGCACGTCGGACCGCATTACCGCGGCGACGATTGCCAACTTTGTGGACGGTTTGGCCGTCGCGGAGTCGGTGAAAGCAGAACTTCGGGCCCTGACGCCGTCGAACTACACCGGACAATGAAGTACCCCGAGGCGTCGCCCATGATTTTGGACGAAACGGTGATTCCCGCCGGATCATCCAAAACCGTCGACGTCCAAATTGCGCGCCTGCTGTCGGGAACCCTGATTCACATGCCGGTGCACGTGTTTCGGAGCGAGGTCCCCGGACCTACGGTGCTGCTCAGCGGCGGCCTGCACGGCGACGAAGTAAACGGCATCGAGGCCGTCCGCCGCATGATGTCGCTGGGGATGTTCAACGACTTAGCCTGTGGCTCGGTCGTGGCCATTCCAATCATCAACGTCTACGGATTTTTGTTCTTCAGCCGCGAAGTCCCCGACGGCAAGGACGTCAACCGGAGTTTTCCCGGCTCGCCGCAGGGTTCGCTGGCCAGCCTTGTGGCCCATACGATGACCGACAAAATCCTGCCGCACGTCGATTTGGCCGTGGACTTTCACACGGGCGGCGCGAGCCGCACCAACTACCCCCAGGTGCGCTACGACCCCGAAGATCCCGAAGCCATTCGCTACGCCCAGTCCTTTGCCGCGCCCTTGGCTATGGCCTCATCGCTCATTCCGGGCTCCCTCCGTGCGCAGGGCCGCAGCATGGGCGTGCCCATCGTGGTGTTTGAAGGTGGCGAAAGCATGCGCCTGGACGAATCCGCCGTCAAAGAGGCCATTCGCGGGACCAAGCGCCTATTGGCCGACTTGGGCATGTACGCCCACAAAGTCCCCAAAGTGCGGGGCCTCAAGGACCGTCACGGCAAGCACAGCCAGCCGCGGCACCTCAGCCAGACTACCTGGGTTCGGGCCGAAGCCAGCGGACTCTTTTCGTTTGAACGCGAGAGCGGCCAAGCCGTCAGCGAAGGCGAACTCATTGGCCGCGTGCGGAATCCCTACGACTCGTATTCGGTGAAAGTCCACGCCCCGTTTGACGGATTCATCATCGGCCACAACAACATGCCGCTGGTGCACCGCGGCGACGCCCTCTTTCACGTGGGCCGCGAAAGCGACTGGCCTTAAGCGAGCGCTTGCTTGACGATTTCGTCGGCAATGGCGAGGGAAGCCGTGGCCGCCGGAGACGGCGCATTGAGCACGTGGAACGCCCGCTCACCCTGGCGCAGCACAAAATCGTCTTCCAAACTTCCGTCGCGGCGAAGCGCTTGGGCGCGAATGCCGGCCCGACCGGGGTGCAGGTCTTCGAGCTCGAGGCTCGGAATCAAGCGCTGAAGGGCCGCCAAAAACTTGGTCTTGCTGAACGCGCGCTCGTACTCGCCGAGGCCGTAGCGCCAGTGCTTTGCGAACAACTTCCAGGTCCCTGCATAGCCGAGCGCGGCCACGGTATCGCGTCCGTCAAAGGCGGTCTTCGAATAGCCTTCGCGGGCGAAGCTGAACACCGCATTGGGTCCGCATTCCACGCCGCCGTGGACCATGCGCGTAAAGTGCACGCCCAAAAACGGAAAATTCGGATCCGGAACCGGGTAAATCAGGTGCTTGACCTTGGCCTGGGCCCGCGGACTGAGCTCGTAGTAATCGCCGCGGAACGGCACGATCTGCAGTCCCGCATCCACCCCGTCGCGCCGTGCCAGGCGGTCGCTTTGCAGGCCAGCACAGACAATGATGTGCTTGCCGCGCACGAGTCCGTTGGACGTCTGAACCCCGTCCGCCGTGAAGCCCGTCACCGTCGTGCTTCGCCGCACCACGCCGGTTCCAGCCTGCAGCATGGCTTCTGCGGCGTCTGCGTAGTGGATAATTCCGGTTTGCGGCACAAAAAGCGCCTTGGTGGCGT
>JBEAQA010000168.1:0-5915 GCA_041164105.1 Bacteroidota bacterium
ACGGACGCTTTGCCTTGGCACTCGAGCGCACGGAATTCCCCGTTTCGAGCAGCAATTCGCTTTTAAGCACTTTGCGGCGGAAGTTTCGCTTGTCGAAGGCCTTGCCCAGCGCGCATTCGTAAAGACGCTGGATCTCGTTCAGGGTGAATTCGCGCGGAAGCAGCGTAAACCCGACCGGGCGGCGCTTCACGCGGCGCTTAAAGCGCTCCCGCGCATAGGTTAACACCTCGTCGTGGTCGTAGGCCATGGACGGAACCTTTTGCACCGGAATCCACTGAAATCCGCGCTCCAGCAGTCCAGTCTTGAGTTCGTCCGCAAGGCGCACCAGGCAGTAGTAGGCGATGTTGACCACCCGTCCCGACGGGTTTCGGTACGGGTTGGCAAACGAGTTAAGCTGTTCGAGCGGCCAATCGTCGCGACCCGTCAGCGACTTCAAAAGTGTTTTAACCACCTTTTCAGGGGCCTCCAGCGGCTTGATTACCGCACTCGGCAGAATGTGGGCACCCTCGTAGGGAGCTCCGTCTTTTTTAGCGACGAGCGTCACGAGCTGGTCGCCGTCAAAGCCAAAAACGACCACTGAGGTCGCCAAGGCTACATTAAAATCTTCAGGGGTGAAATCGATACGCATGGTCGGAACAAAAGTACCGCTACCTGCGCAATAAGTGTACCAGATTACACAAATATAACATAGCCCCTATCCTGGGCGTAAAAACGACAAGCGCGGCACCCTTAGGTACCGCGCTCAGCGGGGGCAACCTATGCAGTGCGTTCCCCGCACGCCCCGTAGGGCGGTCTGTGCTCGATGGGCTCGCCAAAAGCCTGACCTTGGCGCACCGAGCGGCGAAACTCCTCGTTCAAGCACCCTCCCCTCGCCAGGGGCTGCCGAACCTCTATCCCAAGGTTCTGTGAACGGGGCTTCATCCCAACCATGCCGTGCGTGCGACGGTTCGCGGCGTATTCCGCGCGGAGCACCGAAGCCTAGACTTCGAACTCCGTGGTTGGGCAGCTGTTTGCTCCGGGGTTAACCTTTGCCACCGCCGGATGGCGGCACAGCTGGCCGGGAGGCGCTACCTCCCACGGAAACACTCTGGGTGGGTCCGACCGTCGTCGGCCCAGAGGTTCCTGTTCCTGAAGTAGGATCTGGATTACCAAGCAAGGCCTGTCCAAACCGACGTGTCGAAAACCCGTCTACCTACCTCAGCACAAGGGTGTTAACGCAAGGCTAACCCCTTTAGACGTCCGAACGTTTCACCGTTCGTTGGCCCGTTGTGCTTTATGAAGTTCGCAATTTTTTTTAATCCACAATAGCCTGTGAATAAGTAATTTAAAGTGCGATTTTAAGTGTTTAACTTATTTATTTACAAATACTTAAAACCACATGTTTGACCACGATTCCGGCCATAAAAAAATCCCCTTAACCGAAGTTAAGAGGATTTGTCGGGATGACAGGACTTGAACCTGCGACCACACGCCCCCCAGACGTGTACTCTACCACCTGAGCTACATCCCGATTGGGGCGGCAAATATACGCGAAATGCGTTAGTAAATTGGGACTAGGGTTCCGCAGCTGTGCGTCGCCGAAACGTACATTTGGGCCATGGAACAACACAACCTGGTGATCATTGGATCCGGACCCGCCGGATACACTGCGGCTATTTATGCCGCACGTGCTGACCTTAAGCCCATTATGTACGTAGGCCTGCAGCCCGGAGGCCAGCTGACCACAACTACGGAAGTAGATAATTTCCCGGGATACCCGCAAGGTGTGGACGGTAACCAGCTGATGGACGACCTGAAAAACCAGGCGGAGCGCTTCGGAACCGACGTGCGCTGGGGCATGGTGACCTCGGTAGAATTTTCAGATACCCCCGGTGGGTTTCACACCCTCACCATTGACGAGTCGACCCAGATTCAAGCCCAGTCCGTAGTCATCGCCACCGGAGCCACGGCCAAATACCTTGGGCTTCCGAGCGAAGAAAAGTTTATGGGGCACGGCGTCAGCGCGTGCGCAGTATGCGACGGCTTCTTTTACAAGGGCCAAAACGTGGTCATCGTGGGCGGCGGAGACACCGCGGCCGAAGAGGCTTCGTACCTCGCCAAGCTGTGTCCTAAGGTGACCATGCTGGTGCGCAAGGGCGAACTCCGCGCGTCCAAGGCCATGCAAAACCGCATTCTGAGCACGCCGAACATCGAAGTACGCTGGCACACCGAGACGGTCGAATTGCTGGGCAACGACGGCGTCGAGGGTGTCAAGGTGCGCAACCTGGAGACTGGCGTCGAGGACGTGATTCCGGCCACCGGGTTTTTTGTGGCGATTGGCCACAAGCCCAACACCGACATCTTTAAAGGTCAGCTCGACATGGACGAGGTCGGTTACTTGCAGGTCCAACCCGGCAGCACCAAGACCCGCAAGCCCGGCGTCTTTGCCGCGGGCGACGTTGCGGATAAAGTCTACCGCCAAGCCATTTCTGCGGCTGGAACCGGCTGTATGGCAGCCCTCGACGCTGAGCGCTACCTGGCTGAGTTCCACTAATCGGACTTCATCCCATGAAAAAAGCCGGCCCCTCGGGGCCGGCTTTCTTTTTTTAGCTTGTGCGGTGCAGGTTACATGCGCTTGCGTCCGCCCGGCTTGCCGGCACCGCCGCCGAAGCCCGGTTTGCCGCCGCCGAAGCGCTTACCACCACCGAACGCAGGCTTGCCACCAAACCCAGGCTTACCGCCCGAATTCAATCGCGGCTTGCGGGCCGGAAACGACGTATCGCTGGCGCCCCGATTGAAGGCGTCCGTGCGGTCGTCGCCGCCGCGGGCCCAATCCGGCGTCTCTTGACGCTGCGTCCACGATCCGCCGCGGGCATTGTCGCCTTGGCCGCCGTAGGGTTTGCGGTCGTCGCTGCGGAATCCGCCGCCACCACCTTGGTAGCCGCCGCGGTCGCTTCCGCCACGGTAGCCGCCTCCGCCGCCACCTTGGTAGCCGCCGCGATCACTTCCACCACGGTAGCCACCTCCGCCGCCGCCTTGGTAGCCGCCACGGTCACTTCCGCCGCGGTAGCCGCCTCCGCCGCCACCTTGGTAACCTCCGCGGTCGCTTCCGCCACGGTAACCACCACGGTCGCCGAACTTGCCCTGAGGGCGTCCGCCGCCAAAGCGGTCGTTGCGGGGTCCGCGCTCGCGCTCAAAGCGCCCGACGTGGTCCTCAACGGCCTGAAGCTCTACCGCTACGCCCTTGATTTCTGCCCCGTTGAGCGCCATTTGGACGTCGTCAATGCGGGTTTGGGGTACGTTGAAGTAGCTCTGGTCCGGACCGCAGTTCACGCCCTGAACTTCACCTTCGCCGAGGCGAACGGTTTCGCGCAGGAAATCCTTGAGGCCAAACCACGTGAAGCCTTGGGCTTCGCCAATGTTGATCGAGAAGCGCTGCTCCATCGGGGCGTCCATGCCGCGCTGGCGCTTGGTTCCGCGCTCTTCGTAGCCGCCTTCGCCGCGTTCCTTGCGCTCCTTTTGGGCGCGCACGGACGGAATCTCAGCCTGTTCGTTGACGTAGTGCTGGACCAGCTCGTGAAGCTCGGCCGCAAAGAAGCGCTCAATCAGTTCGCGCGAAGTCATGTGCTCGAATTGGGGCATTACGGCCTCAACCAACGGCTTGATTACCTCGGGCGCCTCGGGGTGGGCCGCAAACTCTTCGGCAAAGTGGTTTACCTGGCGGGCCAGAACCTCGTCGCGGGTGGGCAGCGTGCTTTGAAGCATCTCGCGCTGGATCATCTTTTGGATGAAGGCGATCTTGCGGCGCTCCATCGGATTGATGAGTGCCCAGCTCTCGCCCGACTTGCCGGCACGGCCGGTACGGCCGCTTCGGTGGTTGTAGCTCTCGGTATCGTTCGGGAATCCAAAGTGGATCACGTGCGAAAGGTCCTGAACGTCGATTCCGCGCGCCGCCACGTCCGTACAGACGAGCAACTTCACGCGCTTGTGGCGGAACGACTGCATGACCAAGTCGCGCTGCTGCTGGCTGAGGTCGCCATGAAGGGCCGATGCCGTGTAGCCTTCGGCCACCAGGCGCTCTGCGAGCTCTTGGGTCTCAATCTTGGTGCGGCAGAAAATCATACCGTACAGCCCGGGCGCGCTGTCGAGCAGGCGGCGGAGTCCGCTGTAGCGGTGCTCCTTGGGCACGACAAACACTTTGTGGGTCACCGTCGTGGTACCCGAGTTGCGCGAACCAATTTGCACGCGGACCGGCTCGTTCATGAGCGTTTTGGTCATCGCGTCAATCGGCTTGGGCAGCGTGGCGCTGAAGCACCAAATGTTGCGGCCCTCGGGCGCTTGCTTGAGTACTTCTTGAACGTCGTCCCAGAAGCCCATGTTCAGCATTTCGTCGGCCTCGTCGAGGATGATGTACTCGAGGTCGTCAAACAGCACTTGGCCTTGGCGGTTCAGGTCGAGGAGTCGACCCGGAGTAGCCATCAAAATGTCGACGCCTTTTTTCATGGCAGCCACCTGGGTGCGCATCGCGGCGCCACCGTACACGGCCAGCATGCGAAGACCGGTTTCGGTCGCGTACTTTTCCATTTCCGTCGAAATCTGCACGCAGAGTTCGCGGGTCGGAGCCAAGATCAGCGCCTTAGGGCGGTTTTTGGCCGAAGGTTGACCGTCTTCGAGCAGCATGTGCAGAAGCGGCAAGCCAAAGGCAGCGGTTTTACCCGTTCCCGTTTGGGCCAAAGCAACCATGTCGGTCTGCCCGTTGGCGCCCAAAAGGAGCGGAATTGTTTCAGATTGTACAGGCGTAGCCTGTTCGAAACCAAGCGTTTCAATCGCTTGGAGGAGTTCGGCACGAAGTCCGAGTTCAGTAAATGTAGCCATCGCGTGGATGTGTTAAAGCCCTTAAAAATGGCCCCAACCCGCGGAGCCTTCGGTCGTAGAAAAGCATATCGTCCTGTAAGCCGGATTCTGTTCGCCCCTTGCGTTGCGCCCTTGCCATTGATCTGGGCAGTTGGTCACCCAACTGCTCTATCTGCCTACCCGCTGGCTCAGACGAGCCGTCTTCAAGCGCCAGCCTACATGGCATTTCATCCCGCGAGGTTTACCAAGCCATCAGAATTGCTCCTGACGCTGGTGGGCTCTTACCCCACCTTTTCACCCTTGCCCCCGGTACTCATACGACGTTCCGTTGGCGGTTTCCCTCTCTGTGGCACTAGCTGTCAGCCTTCGGGTTGCCCCTCCAACTGCCTACCCGTTAGGTAGCGCGGTGCTCTGTGATGTCCGGACTTTCCTCCCTTCGGAACCGAAGCCCCTCAAGGCGGCAAGGCGGACGTTATGCGGGTGCAAAGGTACAACAAATACAAAGACCGCCCGATTGTTCGGGCGGTCTTGCATTTTTGACCTAGGGTTTGGAGCGAATTACCGCACTACCACCCGAAGTACCGCTTGGCCCTCTGCCCCGCTCAAGCGAAGCATGTAGATGCCTTTAGCGTAGTCGCTCAGGTCAATATTGACGTCGAGCGTCGCGCTGCGCTTGTCGACCGAAGTCGCCGTAACGAGCTGGCCCATCAAGTTGAGCACCTCGAGTTGACCTTCGAAGGATTCCGCACCGCTAATGCGCACCGTGAACTGGCCGCTGTTCGGGTTCGGGAAGGCCGCCAAGGTCTGACCCAGGGCGTTCTCGTCGAGGCCGATGTGCGAGGTCACCGTAAAGGTGGTCGTGTCGGCCGTGTTGCAGGTTGAATCCGTCACCACAAGGGTTACCGTGAATACACCCGGTCCACCGTACATGTGGGCCGTAGTGTCGCCACTGCCCGAGGTTCCGTCGCCGAACGTCCAAGAGAAGCTGGTTCCCGTAGAATTGTTGGCATAGAACTCGAAGTTACCCGTAGCTGGATTGATCTCGGCGTACGTAGCTACCGCATTGGCAGCCGTCGAGTCAA